>CAXUMK010000016.1:31485-43103 GCA_964251885.1 uncultured Segetibacter sp.
TTTACCAATTCAGCAAGTGTACAGGTTTTTGATGCTGCTGTAAAATCGACACGCAATTATATTTATGTTGACGGCATTCCTGTTTCAGGAGCAGCGGTTAGTTTTGGTGGGGTATTTCCCGGCACAGCTTATTCCTTTATGGTTAACGCAGGTTCACGATCTCTTCTCATAAAAGATACCCTGGCAACTTCTATGCAAACACCACTTGCTTTTACTCAAAATTTTGATGCCGGAAAAAGCTATACCATTTTTACTTATGATACTATTACCAGTGTTAAGCAATCCACTGTTTTAAATAACATAACAGTTCCCAAAGACACCACCAGCATGCTTCGTTTTGCCAATTTCATATATAACACAACTGCTGTGCCCAATGTAGATGTGTACTCATACCGGCTTGGTACTGCTGCTCCGGTATTTAAAAATGTGGCATCGGCACAGGTGACAGATTTTATTCCTTATGCATCAGGATCAACAGACACATTGTATGTATACGCAACAGGCACAACATCGCCATTAATAGTTAAAACATTGGTACCCACTTTAACCCCAACCCGCAGTTACACATCGGCATATAGTGGCAGTTACAGAGGCACCAAATCAATTGCTACTTTTGCTACTTACTAATATTCATTTTGAATGATACTGCGCAAGTGATAAAAAAGTAAGTAGAATTTTTTTTGAGCCCGGCAGAATTACTACTATGAATCATTGTTGCGTCGCACTCTTCTACTTTTTATTCTTTATTCGACAAGCGAAGGAATCACTTGTATCCCCTGATAAACTATAATCATAAAAAATACCTCATTTTAAGTGAGGTATTTTTTAATGCAGAACAACCAATGAATAATAACAAAATGCAATTACCTGCGTACCGCCGGACATTTATAACCACCTATTCTATAACTAATACCAACAGACAAACCATAGTAACTATCGTTATTACGCGGGTTACCTGAATATTTGAATCCATCAAGATAGTCGGTTGCTGTAAAACGATAAGTTGCTTCTGCTTTAAGAGATAACTGTGAACTCAATACATATCTAAGCCCAGCACCTACAGGCAAAATGGCAATTACTTTCGGAGGATTGTGCAAAGTATCGGTACCTAAGCCGATCTGCACCTGCGATTTTGCATAGTAAGTCTGGTTGTATTTGCTCCAGTCTCTTTTCACATTTAAAAATGTAAGACCTGCCCCCGCAAAAATATATGGCGATAACCTTGCATCGCTGTTTTCTCCAAAGGGATTAAAAACCAAAGTGGAAGACAGCTCTGTAACCGATGAACTGAATTTGAAAGCCCTGTATTGTTTCCAGTAAGGAGTTGAATATTTTGATTCGTCGGAGCCGATTTTTCCAAATGTTGCATTGACACGAACAGAAAAATAAGGGTCTAATGCTTTGCTTACATATAGTCCTACCGCCGGTCTAAGATATTTGTAATCGCCGATAAAACTCTTCGATAGATCGCCCTGGTACACTAAAGTACCGGCATTGATACCCAGTTCAAATTTTGAGGTTTTAAACTGAGCCTGTAAGCTTTGAATAAAAACAGCAGATAATAAAACAACTAAAGTGGTTTTGCGGGTAACATTCATAACAGTTGATTGTAAGGATTAATAATACTGTGAAGTAAAATTCTGTTATGAGCGACGAAGGTTTTAGTTTGAATTTTTAATAGAGAATGTATACGATAGTGATACAAATTAAGTAAAGGAATGTGAAGGAAACCTTAATGATGATGAATTGATTAAATGTTGAGTTGAAGCTGTTCTTCAAGACATTTCCCTTCTTCTCCTTAACAATTTTTTTAGAAAACTAACCCAACCTTTCTTTTTCAACCATACATCTACTTTTTTATAATTGTTATTCTTAAAAGAAAAAACGGAAAGGGTTGAATGAATAACAGGAAAGTGTGCCTTAAAAACTTATAATACATCTTTAACAGGTAATATGTTGCGTGTCTATTCATAAGGCATACTTTTCGTTTCCAACGGTAAAATTTAAAATGATGAACTACTTCCCGCTCCTGCTTATTTTATTTCTGTCTGCAGCTCAGCCTGTGTGGCTCACTGATTTTGAGAAAGGGAAAACTGAGGCAACAACCTCCAACAAATTAATCGTTCTAAATTTTTCCGGCTCTGACTGGTGTGGTCCATGCATCAGGCTAAGGAAAGAGGTCTTTGGCTCAGATGCATTTGAAAAATATGCTGCTGACCAACTTGTTCTGGTAAATGCCGACTTTCCCCGTTATAAGAAAAATCAGTTGCCAAAGCAACAGGTCAAAGAGAATGAAGCTCTGGCCGAAAGATATAATTCGTCCGGAAAATTTCCCTTTACCGTTTTGCTCGATGCAAGTGGAAAAGTATTAAAACAATGGGAGGGTTTACCAGACGAAACACCTGAAAAATTTGTTGATGAAATAAATAGCACCACACATGCAGTTAAGTGAAGTAATACAGGAAACGCTGCACAAAAGAGTTGTGCGGCTGATGGGCAACCGGTTTGAAATAAGCATAGTAAGCGACGATGAGCAATGGGCAGAAAACCTCATTGAAAGCGCCATTTTAGAAATCAGGCGAATTGAAAACCTGCTTACTACATTTACTGAAAGAAGCCAGACAAACCTTATAAATGCAAATGCAGGAATAAGACCGGTAAAGGTGAATAAAGAAGTGTTTGATTTAATCTTTCGCTCAATAAAAATATCCGAGCTTACACAAGGCGCTTTTGATATTACTTATGGTTCTATTGATAAGCGTTTTTGGAACTTTGATAAGACCATGACTTCTTTGCCCGATAAAGAAACCGCAAAGAAAATGGTTCGGCTTATCAATTATAAAAATGTTGAGTTAGATACATACAACTATACCGTTTTCCTTAAAGAAAAAGGAATGCGCATCGGTTTTGGCGGAATAGGAAAAGGATATGCTGCAGACAGGGCAAAATTGATACTGCAGCAAAACGGCGTTACCAGCGGAGTAGTAAACGCCGCCGGAGACCTTACTACATGGGGCTACCAACCCGATGAAAAACCATGGACGGTAGGCATAGCTGACCCGGCTGTGAAGAACCGTCCTTTTTCTTATCTCAACATCAGCGACATGGCTGTAGCCACTTCGGGAAATTATGAGAAGTATGCAATCATCGACGGAAAGAAATATTCGCATACCATCGATCCAAAAACAGGCTTTCCGGTATCAGGTATAAAAAGCGTAACCATTATTTGCGGAAATGCAGAACTGGCAGATGCACTTGCTACACCAGTGATGGTAATGGGTATAAAAGCAGGTCTGGGGCTCATTAACCAAATGAAAAGTATCGCCTGCATTATTATAGATGACGGCAATAACTTGTACACTTCAAAAAATATAAAAATCAATTAATGACTTGCAAGAGAATGACAACTGTTTTCAGCGCTTTATGTGTACTGTCTTTTGCTTTTGGCTCTCAGGCGTGTACGAGTGTGAAAGAGTACCAGAAATCGAGGATTAACGATGCAGAGATGGAACTGTCAGCAAGAAAGGTGCAAAAATTTGAACAAAACTTTCAGGCATACCGTGAAGGCGCTTCGGGAGCTAATGGCGGTAAAACAGGTGGTGGCTGTGGCTGCAATTAATCTAACTTCTAAAAACAAATATGAGGAAATTATCGCTGGCTGCAATAGGAATGTACCTGGGAATTCTAAGTGCATTTTCACAAAATACAACAACAGATTCTTCTCTTTATAAAAACAGGAAACTGACGATGGATGAAGTAAATTTTGTATCGGGCTATTATCACCAGGATGGAAATAATTCGGCAGTAACGGGAGGAATTGGAACCGAAAAACTTACTGACTTTGCTAATACAATTGACTTGAAATTATCAAAATACGATAGTAAAAACAGGAAGCACATTGTAGGATTTGAATTAGGTGTAGATCATTATACTTCTGCCTCATCTGATAAAATAGACCCCGGAACCATCTCTTCTGCATCTATGAGCGATACACGGGTTTATCCATCCGTATCTTACAATATTCAAAACGAAAACAAGGGAACGAACTTTGGCGTAAATGCATCCCTTTCTCATGAATTTGATTATCAGTCCAAAGGCGTCGGAATAAATTTTACCAAAACATAATAACAGGGAGTTTTCTGCCAGGCTGCAGACTTATTTTGATACCTGGAAAGTGATTTATGCTTATGAATTAAAACCTGCAGGATACGGTTCGGGCAGTCATCGCGACCCGGGTACAATTGATTACTCACCCCGAAATTCGTACAGTGCTTCATTGTCTTATTCGCAGGTAATTAATAAGCGTTTACAGGTATTATTCATCTTTGAGCCAACATACCAAAAGGGATTGCTGGCAACCAAATACCAAAGAGACTATTTTACTGACGGATCAGAAAAAGCAGAGACATTGCCAGACCACCGTTTCAAAGTTCCTTTGGGTGTACGGGCAAATTATTTTTTAGGCGACAATATCATTATCCGCTCTTTTTACCGCTATTACCAGGACGACTGGGGATTGAAAGCGCACACTATTGATATAGAAACAGCAGTTAAGATAACACCCTTTGTTTCCATCAGTCCTTTTTACCGTTTTTATACGCAAAATGCAGTTGATTATTTTGCAGCATACGGGCAACATGCACCTTCCGACATTTATTATACAAGCGATTATGACCTTTCAAAATTTACCAGTAATTACTTTGGCGCAGGTATCAGGTTAGCACCTCCGAAAGGAGTTTTGGGAATACAACATTTGGGCAGTTTCGAACTGCGATATGGTCACTATAAACGAAGCAATGGCTTACAATCCGATGCGTTAACTCTACACCTGAAGTTTAAGTAAAATCATTCATTTAAAATTTTAAACACCAATTGGTGAAGGGCAGCGCTATGCTTACAAATTTATCAATGGTGACTATTTGCAGACAACTATACTTGTATACTTGGCGCCTCAGGCATTTTTGCATAGCTGAATACCGGAGAAATTGTATAAGAGTGCGACGCAACGATGATTCATAGTAGCAATTTTGCCGGGCTCAAAAAAAATCATCGCACTACTTGTCCCGTTTACGGGATTCTTTTGAGGAGGGCAGTATAAACAGAAAACTATCATCACAGACAACTACCCGTCTCATGAAAACAATAACAAACCATAAAATCTAAACAAACATTTCGTACAATTAAAATCCCTTTTAAAAATGAAAAAGAAAATCACATTGCGCAGCATTATAAATGTGCTGTCACCCGCACTTCTTTTACTGGCTTTTGCTTCCTGTCAAAAAGACTCGTCTCTTACAGGTGCTGCAGGCACTACGTTGGCAACTCAGTCTGCCATTGCAAGTACAAGTGCAATTGCTGTAGGCACAAGCGCTACCTCGGGCGGCGATTCTATTTATGTTATCGGAACATGCGATCGTGGTCATCACTTAGACTCTCTTGCTTCCGTTAATTTGCCTGCATCGGTAAGTACTTATCTCAATGCGAATTATGCCGGTTACACCTTTGTAAAAGCTTTTACCGAAAAAGACGCTGCGGGCAATGTTACAGGATATGACGTTATCATTCAATACAACGGAAAACCTGTAGGATTAAAATTTGATGCTTCCGGCTCTTTTGTAAAAGTTTTGGAGCAACGTGAAGGCCGTGATCTGGAAGGACATGGATGGCACCAGGGCGGTTGTTTTGACGACAGAGGAGGAATGAAACAAGATACCATTGCAATAAGCGCTTTACCGTCTGCCATTACAGCTTATTTTGCAACGAACTATCCCAATGATACTTTAGTTCATGCCTTTAGAAACAGAGACAGCAGTTATGTTGTGCTTAGTACCGACAACGGCGCTTTTGCAACGCTGTTCAGTTCAACCGGAACCTTCATTCAAAGAGTTCAGCTTCCTGCGCCACAACATGGTCATGCTATTCCTGTAGCGCAAGCTGCATTGCCTTCTGCAGCCACAAGTTATCTTTCAACAACTTATCCCGACTATGTTTTCAAAGCCGCCTTTACAATTCAGTATAACGGAACAGTGCAAGGCTATGTTGTTTTCATAGATGCCAATGCTACCAAGTATGCTGTAGAGTTTGATGCCTCAGGCAATTTTGTACGGGCGGTAACCATCAGATAAAAGTTGATGTCCCTATTTCCCCCCCAACCTTGCCCTGCACTCTTATTAAAAAATAAGAACTGCGGGGCAAGGTTTTAAAAATCATCTCATTTGTTTTATTGCTTTTAAAACATAAACATAATGTATTACACTACCCATCCCCGGCAATTGAAAACCCAGAAGATATTTTTGACAGCGATTAAATTGTTTGAAGGGTTGAAACTCTATTTTACACCCAGTACTCATAAAACTACAGAGAACAAAGAGAGTCTTAGCTATATTTCAAATTCAATAAAAAAGGGTTCAACTATTATTGATTTTGGACGCCACAGGCGCACCTATCTTTTTGAAATGTTGAAAATTGCAGGGCATTCAGGAGAGCTTATTATATTCGAGCAATACCCTGATGCTTATAACTATCTCACAAGAATGAAGCGATGGCTGAGATTGAAAAACGTAACTATAAAAAGGCATGTTCACAGTGAAAGAAGACCGACTGCAACTGTGATCAATATCAAAGAAAGAATAGGCTCAGAACCAAAAAATGCCGATTTAGAAACTGCCGACAGTTATTTTTTATCGAATAATATAGAACCCGATCTGCTGAAAATACAGGTTGATGGAAAAGAATTGCAACTATTTAAAGAAACCATTCAAACCCTGCAAATTTATAAACCCAGAATTTTGCTTGAATGTTCACAGGCAAGATGCAGCCGAGAAAACCTGGTGGAAACATTCCGTTGGCTGACAAACCTGGGCTATAAAGGCTACTTCATTTTAGATAGTTTAAAAATTCCTTTAACCAGCTTTGATTTCAACATCTACCAAAATGAAGTGATTGGTTTTTACTGCAACAACTTTGTGTTTGAGTAACGCCCCCTAAATCCCCCGAAGGGGGACTTGAAACACTAAATCGGGTTTGTAGCTCCCTTTAGGGCGGGAGGTTAAGCTCCCTTTAGGGCGGGGGTATATTCTTTTTTCAGATTAACATTTGAATTTCTATTTTTACGGCCTGTTAATAAAAACAAAACCAACCCGTAATGGCTTACAATTTATTGAAAGGAAAGAAAGGTATCATCTTTGGTGCATTGAACGATCAGTCTATAGCGTGGAAAATTGCAGAAAAATGTTATGAAGAAGGCGCACAAATTGTCTTAACCAATGCACCTATTGCCTTGCGCATGGGCGAGATAAACAAGCTTGCTGAAAGCTGCGGCAATGCACCTGTCATTCCTGCCGATGTTACCAGCAACGACGATCTGAAGAACTTACTTACAAAAAGCCTTGAGCACTTCGGCAGCCCTGTTGATTTTATATTGCATAGTGTGGGAATGAGTATGAACATGCGTAAAAGCAATCACTACACTTCGACCAACTATGATTTCATGCATAAAACTTTTGATATCTCTGCCATGAGTTTTCATCGCCTGTTGCAACTGGCTTATCAAACGGATGCGATCAGCGAAGGGGGAAGCGTGGTAGCCCTTACTTATATCGCTGCCCAAAGGGTTTTTCCTGATTACAACGATATGGCCGATGCAAAGGCTTTGCTCGAAAGTATCACCCGCAGCTTTGGATACCAGTACGCCAAAAAGAATAAAGTACGTATCAATACAGTCAGCCAGTCTCCAACCCGCACTACTGCAGGCAGCGGCGTAAAGGGCTTTGAAGGCTTCATAGCATTTGCAGAAAAAATGAGCCCGCTTGGCAATGCAACTGCCGAAGACTGCGCCAATTATTGCGTTACCTTATTCAGCGATCTTACAAAAATGGTGACCATGCAAAACCTGTTTCACGATGGTGGTTTCAGCTTTACAGGTGTAACTGCTGAGGTGATAGAGCAAATGGAAAAGTAGCTCTTTATACTACACTAAGGAATAAAAAAGTAAGTAGATTTTTTTGAACCAAGCCGAATTACTACTATGAGTCATACGTTGCGTCGCACTCTTCTACTTTTCATTCTTTATTCAACAAGCTAGCTTGCTCATTTGTAATTTGCAGGTGAAGAACACATGCAAAAGCGGAAAGCGTTAAGCTATTTTTTGCAGAGCCCAAGGCTCTAACCATTTTATAACAACGGATTTGCATATCATACATTTTATAAAGAGTGCCGCAGGCACGTTACATACTATTATGCATCGAACCTCCGGTTCTTTACTCTGCTTTATTTGTTTGTCAACGGATTGAAATCCGTTGTTACAATATTAATCGAGGCTATGCCCGCTGTTACAAACAAGAATCTGCGTTACACATTTTTAAAAAAAGGGGCGAAGCCTCGAACAAGTATTTTAACAGCGGGTTTTAATCCGTTTCAAAAGTGAATTCTTCCGCCGCTGTTGTTATCACCAACAGCTTCTTAGCTCATTGTAATTTGCAGGTGAAGAACATTTGCAAAGACGGAATGAAAACCCTGAAAGGGTTCAATTAAAATAGCCACGGGTGTAACCCGTGGTTGCTTACAATGTGGTATTACAACCCCGAAGGGGTTGAATATTTTAACCTCATTCGTAATAAATTTTTTCGTCAAAATCAATTCCATTTTCTTATCAAGCGTAATATTTGTCATTCAACCCTTTCAGGGTTGTTGAAAAATTAATCTCTTTCACCACGGGTTTCACCCGTGGCTATTTTTGTTTAAGCCCTTTGGGCTTAGAAAGTAGCTATTTGGCGGTACTGCGAATTTTCCGCCTCTGTTGGTGTTATCACCAACCGCTTCTTTGCTCTTTTGTAATTAAAAACACAATTTTGATAAAGAGAATTAATAAAAAGAACTTTTATTAAATCTTTAAGACTCTTAATTCCCCCCGACATTTTATCTTTGCTCATCAGATGATATGATGATGAACACAAACATAGAACCAGCTATACGAACTCACTTAGCTGATGTGGTAGCAGGAAATTTAAAAAAATTAATTAAGTCCGGCAGCTACAAGACCGGTGATAAACTTCCTTCCGAGCCGGAACTGATGCAGCAATTCGGTGTTGGCCGTTCGAGCATTCGCGAAGCTGTAAGAATTCTTGCCAATTGCGGACTTGTAGAGGTAAAACAAGGCCTAGGAACTTTTGTTTTATTAAACGAAGGTTTGCAGGAGCCTTTGCACCAGCGGCTTAAACGTGCAGGCAATGATGATCTAAAAGAAGTGAGACAGTTGCTTGAACTAAAAGCAGCAGAAAAAGCGGCGCTTAACCGAACGCAAAAAGACATTGCCAACCTGTCCTCCATTCTTAAAAAAAGAAAACTGGCGGCAGAAAGAGAACAGATTGAGGCTTGTATAGAAGCTGATATTGAATTTCATGTTGCCATTGCCGAAGCTTCTAAAAATGAAATACTTGCCGACTTGTATAAAAGTATATCTGTGCAGATAAAGAAATCTTTTGTAATGCTGCACGACGACACGTCGCAGTTTCTCGAAAAGCATGCATTGCACGAAGAACTGCTGCAAAGCATCATAGACAAAAATGCAGCAGCAGCGTGGAAATGCGTCGCACAGATAACAGGACAGACAGTTTTATTATAGCATTTGTTTACCCTACCTACGATTCAATACCATAAAAGCTGTATATAGTTTTATGAATATAATTAACTACGCAAAACGTTCCATCGTCTCACTTATTATTGTATCGGTGTCTGCCGGTTTAGTATCAGCCCAGCAGTCGCCCCTTCTTTTATCAGCCGCCATTCAAAATGGGGTAAACAGTTATCAAAGCATCCATGCAAAGCAAAACTATTACAACGCCTCGAAAGCGCTGGTGCAGAACACGCGTAATGAGTACCTGCCCAATGTGATAGCCGGCGTGCAGGCCGCTTATGGAACTGTCAACGGACAGTATGGGCCGCTTGGCATTGGCGGAGTCGCAGGTGTATCCTCATCGGGACCGGCTTTGCCAACGCAAAACTGGAATGCAGCTTTTGGCGGCCAATATGTTATTAATACAAACTGGGAAGTATTTAGCTTCGGCAGGCTGAAATCGCGTATCGCTGCTTTTCAGGCGCAAGCCAATACTGACTCTGCAGACCTGGTGCAGGAGCAGTTTGTGCAGAGCGTAAAAATAGCTGATGCTTATCTTACCTTGCTCATTACCCAGCGATTGATTGACAACGCAAAGGCAAACCTCGACAGGGTAATATATGTGCAGCGTGTGGTAATTGCCAAAGCAAAAAATGGCCTGACTGCAGGCGTTGATTCCTCCATAACCAATGCAGAAGTATCAAGCGCTAAGATCGCCATATTAGATGCGCAGGAAAGAGAACAGGAGCAGCGCAACCAATTTGCACAACTGATGAATGCGGTGCCTGTGGAAGCTAATTTAGATACCAGTTTCTTTTTCAAACAAATTCCCTCTTCATATACCGACGATTATAAGGTAGAGCAAAACCCCCAGGTACAGTTTTACCAGAGCCGTGTTGTACAAAGCGATAAATACGCCGATTATTTAAAGAAAAGCATTTTACCGGGTCTTAACCTGTTTGGTATTTTTCAAACGAGAGGTTCAGGCTTCAACAATGATTATTCTCCTGCTACAAGTGACGGATATTCTAAAAGTATTTTAAGTGGTATTAATCCCACAAGAAGCAATTATGTAACAGGGTTTTCTTTATCATGGAATATTTTAAGCCCGGCAAAAATTAAACAGCAGGTAATATCGCAACGCTTTACCTCTAAAGGATATGCAGATGAAGCTGACCTGATAACTACCCAGTTGAAAGACCAGCTCGTGTTAGCGGATGAGCGCATTACAAATACACTGGAGCGTTTTAAGGAAGTGCCGATACAATATAAAGCCGCAGCAGATGCGTACACACAAAAAAGCGTGTTATACAAAAATGGTCTCACAGATATCGTAGACCTGCAGCAGGCTTTATACGCCCTGAACAAAGCAGAGACCGATGTGAGTATTTCTTACATCAGCCTTTGGCAGGCACTGCTGCTAAAGGCGGCTGCAACAGGTGACTTCAACCTGTTTTTAAGCCAGGTTAGATAACAGTCGACGAGCCTGATGAACAACTTCGCTTTGGAAAAAGCTGCATAAAAGCGATGGAGATGAAAGGATTGCGACGCAACGATGATGCCATGAAAAACGATAGCCGGTACCATAATTAAGAATTGTTACAAGTTTAATATTGCTACAAAATGAGCAAATAAACGACCTCCCTTGCCTGCCAGAGATTGTGATATACTACAGACGATTATATAAATTTTAAAGATGAATTTAATACGCTTTGCACTACAGAAACCGATCACTATACTGGTGCTGGTGGCCGGTTTGTTCTTTTTTGGTATAAAAGCCGTTACCACTATTAAGATTGATATTTTTCCGAATATTGACCTTCCGGTTATCTACATTTCGCATCCTTATGGCGGTCTTACTCCTGACCAGATGGAGGCTTATTTTGGTAAAAACTATGTAAACCTGATGCTGTATGTGTCGGGCGTAAAAAGCATTGAAACAAAGAATATCCAGGGACTTACCCTGATGAAGCTGACGTTTTATGAAGGCACCAATATGGCGCAG
>CAXUMK010000017.1:0-40500 GCA_964251885.1 uncultured Segetibacter sp.
GAAAGGAAAGTCATCTGTAAAATATGTACTTAGCCGTAGGCTTACGACGCAACGACGCAACGGCTGCTAAATAGTTATTCTAAGACGGCTACATAAGCCCTATCCATTACGTTAATGGCCAAATGGCTTATTGACTATTTTCCGCCGCTGTTGTGTTCTTCACCAGCAGCTTCTTGCTCGTCTATAATTTGCAGGTGAAGAACACCTGCAAAGGCGGAAGATTAATTGTCCAGTTGTAGTCCTTCCCTAAAACGGCGATAAAAACATGAGCAGAAAAATTTCCGCTCTTTATTGCCTTGAGGCTTCCGCTACATGCTGCAAGAGCTATAAACGTTAGGGTTACAAAAAAAGATAAATGATGCAATTTTACATCTATAATTTTAAATAAAGAACAGGTTTTATGAAATAGAATACTGTAAGTAAAAATTAATATCAGCTTCAAAAATTATATACAATTCCGACATTTACACCTGCTGCACTATAACTTGATTTTGCCGTACTCTTATAAATTGATTGATATTCGTCGGTAGTTTTATCAATTGGCCTATACTTTACGTTTTTCATTGGTAAAGGAGCATAAACAAAATGAACTCCAGCTTTAATAGTCAATCCTTCAGAAATTTTATGCTGAACATCAATGTTTAAATTAAAAGCAACTACCATGCGTTTTAAATTCTGCTGTCCACTATAATTTTTGTTATCTGCAAAATCATAGCTTTTTGAGGCCAATTGTCCAAAAATGTTATTTGCACCTGGATTGGCACTTGTGGAATTAATACTATTGGAAGTAAAAAAGATATTATAAGTAGAACCGCGATTAAAGTGGTCGTAATACGTAATTGAATTTTTTAAAATGGTATCAATCTGGTACAATCCTCCAAAATCAATGCGTGCATTATAGTTGGATACAGATGTGAAAAGCATAACCGAAGGACCCGCTTTCAGATTAATTACCGATTTGTTCATCCTATCAAGATGTAACCGGTAATTAAACATAACTGGAACGTTGAAGATAGTGTAATTGATCCCTTCTTTTAAACTATTAATTGTTATTTGCCTGCGGTAAAAATTAATCCCGTCAAATGATTTAAATGTGTAAACAATTGGATCAGTAAGCTCATATTGAGCAGTCAATGCTGAATATGTAAACCCACCTGAAATGCCGCTTTTTTTCATTTTTTTTCCAAAGTAGTAAGTGAAATTTCCACCGGCATACACACCACTGATCCTTCCCGGATTTTTCAAAATACCCTTTTTAGATTGTGCTATATCCATTGCATCTTTGCCGGATTTATCTCTATAACCTAATTGGTTCAACTCGGGCAAATTTATTTTTGCAGAGTGCTGCTGCAAACCTATAAAAGCCTCTAATTCATTTCTTGTAATGAAATAAGAAAGCGGGCAACCTTGATTACTCATTTCTCCGTAAGTGCGTGGGCATTTATCTTTGTCGTTTGGTACACGATCCAAATCAGCATCTGGCGTGCCTTTGGCAGTAAAGTCGCCAAACGTATTCTTAAGTGTATCCTCGTCGTCAGGGATAGCATCAAGGTCAGCATCATTGGTACACCTAAACTCAGTTATTAAGTTCTTAATACTCTTAATGCCCGTTATTCTAATAGTATCACTTTCTAAAGCCATAGTAATACGCAATGTATCTGTAAGACTAAACCTATAAACTGAATTTGGGTTTTTACTAATTTCTGCATCTAAATTAGAAATCATTTTTGAGGCATCTTTTTTATCTTCAATTACCCGGTTTTTTACTACCAGAGCTGAAAAGTTATCCGGCAATACATATTTTCTAATTTTTTGAAAAGAAACACTTCTTTTTATGGTGAAAGTCATATTCTTTCGACGCGTGGTATTAGAATTAAGAAGAAGAACCGTATCTACCACTATACTTTTAATTTGTAACGCAACATCATGCGCATAATCATCAAAAGCTTTTGGTTTTTTATCTATTTTATAGTATCCTGATGTGTTATTTATATTTTGGTAAACGGCATTAAAATCATCATCAACAGTTGCATCTAAATCAAAGAGACTTTTAAATTTATTGTAAATCTTTATATCTATTACATCCGTAGTGCTGTCAATACCCAGTGTCCACGACTCCATTAGATCATTCAATTTCATTTTAGCTAATGAATCTATAGATACTTTTGTTTGTGCCGTCGAAAAAGCAGGAAATAGAATAATGAATAAAACAATGTTATATTTCATACATAATTAGTTTATCGCTGAATTACAAATGGCGCAACAATCCTGTTGAGATAACTGCGACGCAGTTCTAAAAAGTAAATTCCTGCGGGCAGATTATTTGTATTAAATGTTTCTTCCACTTCTGGTATCGTTTTCGTAAAATCTTTACTTAACACGAGCTGCCCCAAAGAATTGTAAATCTTTGCGTCGATAAGTCCATAAATATTTCCCTTTAAAGAAATTTTGAAAAATCCCTTGTTAGGATTAGGAAACACCTTCAACTGAACAGTAGTATCAGTCACAATTGGTTCTGCCACTCTGTTAGCATATCGGCCGTTATAATAAACCCTTGTATAGCAACTGCGGTTTTGAAGTAATACAGAATATAAATATTTTGTTTTATTGAGCGAATTATTGCTGTCAATAAATTGCGCAGGAGGGTTAAAAAACTGATATACCTGGCCTGGTACGGGTACGGTTCTGCCAAAGGCAGTGTCGGATAAACTATTAAGAACAATCGTATCATAACCCCATTGATATCCCTGCAAAGAATTATCAGGATAAACGAGCAGGTTTCCCGGTTGCATCAAAAAGATTTTCCGTTTGTCAATTCCTGTGGTCAATTTTGCCACATTTACTATTTGAGAAACAGTATCTGCACAACCGCCGGCGCTATTTCTTGCAATAGCATTTACAAGATAATTTGAAGGTCCTGGTTTAATGAAAGAAACAACTGTATTTGGATGAATGGTATCGCGTATAAGCACGGCTGAAGAGTCACTTGTTGTCCATCTGTAAGAAGTGCCGGACCCTGGAGAATTAATGTTAAAGTTAATGTTCTCAGATCCGCTGCATAATTTTAATGTATCACTGTCAGCGGTGCCTGATAACGAAGTGAAATGAGGTTTTACCGGAGATGGATTAACTGTAATTGTAAAGTTTATATCAGGACCAGGACACTGATCGGCACTTGCTGTAACTGAAACTTTAATTGTATCAACGATAGCGCTGGCACTTGTATTGGTTGCAGTAAACCGGGGAATGCTGTCTCTGCCGCTTGATCCAAAACCAATGGCTTTATAACTGCTCCAGGTAAAAGATGGGTTTGGAGAAGAACTGGTGAAGCGAATTCCGGGAACCAGTGTTCCGTTACAATATGTATAATTTGAAATTTGATCTGTGACTGGCGTTGGATTTACAGTAACGTGTAGCGTTTCGGGAATAGAACAGTTAGGCCCTGTAGATAAAGTACCTGTAGATAAAGTAAAAACATAACTGACTACTACAGGTTTAGAAGTAGTATTAAGAAGCGTTTCGTTGATCGTTGCTGTCGCGCTGCTATTTGCAAGGTTACTTATTCCTGCAACAGTAGCCCTTTTCCAACTAAATGCGGTTCTTTTAGCATAACTCGTTGCTGTATATCTAAATGCAACCTTATCACAAACACTTGTATCCTTTTTGCTAGTCAATACGGGTGTAGGAAACACCGTGATAGTAAATGGAACAGACACCCCCTGGCAGTTGTTGCCAGTTGATATTTTGACATTAATGTGTGCATCTATCGAATCATTACCCGGGTTATAAGTAATAAAAGCAGGAATATTTCCAGTTCCACTTGTTCCAAATCCTATTGATGTATCAGAATCCCAAATTAATGAAGCATTATTTGGATGACTTGTAAAAACTATTGATTGACTTAAAAAATTGTTGCAAAATAAAAGACTGGCAATGGAGTCTATTTTTGGTGTTGGATTAACCGTAACCTTTACTGTATCTGTAGTAACACATCTTGTATCAGTAAATAAAGTAAAAACATAATTTACTACAACAGGTAATGAAGTGGTATTTTTAAGCGTTTCATTAATAGTTGCTGTTGTTTTGCCATTTGCAGAGTTGTTTATTCCTCCAACGGCAGCCCTTGTCCAACTAAAAGAGGTTCCTAAAGCAGAACTTCTTGCTGTATAGCTAAAAGAAGTATTATCACAAATGCTGGTATCTTTAGTGCTTGTAATTATGGGAGTAGGGAACACCTTAATTTTAAAGGTATCGCTGTTCGTAATTGCGCAACTACCTGTACCGAAAACAATAATTATAGCCGAGTCTGGCTTGTCGGTTGTGTTTGTAGCAATGAAAGGGGGTATATTTTTTCCGCTATCACTTGCTTGTAACCCAATTTTCGTATTATTATTTGTCCATCTAAAAGATGCACCAGGAGAACTACTAGTGAATGGAATGCCACCGATGGCAAAAGCTCCATTGCAAAATGTTGTATCCTTAATCGGAGTTAGGGTCGGTGTTGGGTTAACAGTAATTATAAAGGTTCTTTTTGTACCTGCGCAACTATCAGCACTTGCTTTTACAGAAACAGTTATGGTGGCCGTTATAGGAATAGCTGTACTGTTTTTTACAATAAACGGAAGAATATTTCCTTTTCCGCTGGCTGGCAAACCAATACTAATGTTGCTATTTGTCCAGGTAAAAGATGCACCGGGAGAATTGGTGGTGAAAAGAAACCCTTCGCTACGGGATCCATTACAATATGATTGATTAGCTATGGGGTCTGTAATCGGTGTAGGGTTAACAGTAGTCTTTACCGTGTCTGCAGTAAAACAACTTAAACCTGAAGACAACGCAAAAACATAGTCTACCTCCACCGGCTGCGAAGTAATATTGTAAAGTTTTTCATTAATGGTATTTGTTGTTCCGCTATTAGAAATATTACTTATTCCCCCTACAGGGAGCCTTTTCCAGGTAAAAAAAGTTCCTGCTGCAGAACTTGTTGCTGCATAGTTAAAAGAAGCACTATCACAAATGCTTACCGTTCTTGAGCTTGTTAAAACGGGTGTTGGAGGAACCGTAATTTTAAAGGTTCTTGTGCTTGTAACTGTACAACTATCGTTGCCTCCTTTAATCAATACGGTTATGATGGCTGTTACAGGAATAGCCGTGGAGTTTTTTGCATTGAAAGGAGGAATACTTCCGCTTCCCCTGGCTGGCAGCCCGATACTGGTATCACTATTAGACCAGGTAATTACTGTGTTTGGCGAATTGCTTCCAAACGGAATTCCGCCGCTGGCAAAGGCTCCGTTGCAAAATGTTGTATCATTGATAGGATTTATTAGGGGCGTTGGATTAACAGTGACCTTAACGGAATCTTTGGTAACACAACCGGCACCTGTAGATAAAGTAAATACATAATATACATCAACAGGTAGTGAAGTGGTGTCGTTAAGCGTTTCCTTAATCGTTGCTGTTGTTCCGCTGTCTGCAACGTTACGTATCCCCCCTACAGCAGCCCTTTTCCAGCTAAAAGAGGTTGCTGCTGCAGAACTTGTTGCTGTATAGCTAAAAGAAACGTTATCACAAATGCTCTTTGTTTTTGTACTTGTCAGAACAGCTGGTGACAGCACAGTAATAGTAGCTGCTCCGCTTTGTACCTGGCTGCAACTATTGCCATCGCTGACTGATATTAAATTGTATTTTATTGTGCCCGATGTGTCAGTCAGAGCGCTAACTGCAACTGTATTGTTTGTTCCGGTTGTGGTAATTGCCTGGGTAGGACCACCATTTATATTATAGGAAAAAGTAAATGGGTTCCCGCCACTTAAACCTGTAAATGTAATTGGAGGTTTAGCTGCATCTTGACAAACAGTTGTTGTGCCGCTAATTGCTCCTGTGGGTATTGGGAATGGGCGAACGACTACAGGAACATGTTCACTTTCAGATACGCCAGCTGGATTAGTGCAAGTAACATAATACCAGGATGTTTTGTTTGGAGTTACTGTGATAAAAGGATCATTTCCGTTCGAAATTCGCTGACCCGGGGATACATCATCTGTTGCTATGTACCATTGATAAGAGGCATTAGTTAGTGTGGCAGTTATTACTGAAGAGCTTCCGCGGCAAATTACGGGCGGGATAACTGATTTTATTTCAACTTCAGGTGGGATAATATCATTCGTAATGCCAATAGAAGCTGAAGCTGTACATCCTGCAGTGTCTTTTATTGTCACTTTATATGTGCCAGCATTTGAAACACTTTTTGAAGATGTAGAGTCTCCTGTACTCCAGGAATAAGTTATTAATCCTTTTCCTGTTGCATTGGCTCTTAACGTTATTAATGGATGTAAATAATCAACCTGGGTAATATTTGAATTGGTTGAAATGCTTACTGAACATTGAGCAAACAGCTTGCCGCAGGAAAACAAAAAACCTGGTAGAATAATTAGTAAGTATAACTTTTTCATTCTGCTAATAAATTTTAGTTTCTTTTATTAATTGCGAAGAATCCCGGTAAAAATTTTGCTTCTGCTTCAACTTATTCAATAATTCATCGGTGAAGGGATTCCAAGAAAAAGTTCCCGTTGAGGTAAGAAGTACTATCTTGTCGGCTCTTGAGTTATACTCTGCGTTGATTATTTTTCCTAATTCCTTTTTATTGTAAGGCAGTTCGTTTCCAAGCAACAGTTTATCTGGTTTTAAAGAAGTATCATCTATGCGGTACACTCTAGGGCCGCTCTCTATTCCGGTAGCAAGTAAAAAGCTTTCTTCACCTTTCTTAAACTGCTCAATGGAGGTTATCTGAGTCTCTAATTTGTTTTCAAAGACAGGCTGATTTTTTTTATGAATATAATAATTAATATAGCCAATATAACCGCTTGCAGTTCCAAAGTAGATAATGCTTCTTTTGTCATCTTCAAAAAAGTCGAGTGCAGTCACTTTTGCACCCATGCCAATGCTGTCAACCCTTTGCAACTTACTATTAAAAACATAAATATAGTTGTCATTAGTTGAGCCTAAAATCAGTTTTTTCTTTTTGTTGTTGCTCACAGCAACGGTAATAAATTCCTGGCCTTTTTTGCTTAAGGTATCAGCAGTAGTTTTGTTGCCATTACTAATGCTAACGACATTTTTCCGGAAAACGGGATATTCATTATTACCGGCTGACTTTCCTGGATTAAAATCCGCCCTTAAAGCTTCATCTTTTTTTATTACCTCGTCCCTGAGTTTAATAATTGAAAAGTTGTCATAAATCCTCTTGTATAAATCATTGTTGTAATAAAGTTTATTTTTTAACGACAGATACCCCTCTTTATCTCCTTTCGCTATCAAATTCTCTAATTTGTCGAAATGATAAGTATAGACTAAGAAATATTTGCGACCATAAAATTCTTCCCTGTTGTTGTTTTCCTCCGATGGTCCTTCACGTATTAACCGAGCATATTCATTAGCGGCAATTTTCAGGTTTTGCGATTGCTTTTCCTTTAGTGTATTTATAGTTTCCTGCTTAGCACCGGCTGCAGCGATATCAGCGGTATGCTGCATTTGTTTTGCCGATAATTCACTTGCTAATGCAATCTCCCGTAAACTGTCGCTATGCTGCTTACTTGCCACTGCTTTTTGCCTGTTAATATTACTAATGTTCTCGTTTTCTATTGCTTCTTGTAATTCTTTAGTTTTTTGGGCCAGGCTATCGAATGCATTTTTTGTTTTACGATCGCTTGCCTTTGCGTTTTTGGTGGCCGATTCTGCTATGGCTCTTTGACGATATGCAGCTAGTTTTAAGCCATTAAAATATACAACCAACACAAAAGATGCAATTACCAATGAACCTAGTAAAACAAATATTGCTTTGACTAATCTTTTTCTTGTTGCTTCTTTATTTGCGACAATCTTTTTCTCCGCAATGTCCTCTTTGCGGCTATCTTCAAGGTAGGTTATTGCCTGTTCAAAGTTACCTTTGTATCCTTCCGCCCACTTTGTTGTTGGGTTGTTTTGTTCTTTCCACTTTAATGCGATTTCCAGTTCAGGGTTTTTTAGCAATCCTCTTTGGCCCTGCTCTTTAAGTTGCGCAGAATTTGCTAATCGAAGGTATATATCGCCCCGGCGTGCTTCTTCTTCAATCCATATTGTCAACCGGTACCAAACACGCATCAAACTCTCGTGCGAGATATCAATAATTGAATTTGCAGTTAATGCAATATGCGGTGGCGGCATTAAGAAAGTGCGTCCCTCTTTTCTAAACACTTCAATCACCCGGTTTACCTGCGCCTCATTGGCCTTTGTAAGAACACAGAGGTCTGCAACGGTGCGTGGCCTTCGTATGCCCCGTACATCTGCAGCTTTATCAGTAAGCGCCTTAAACATCAACTCGCATATTTGCTGCCCGCTATCCGTGCTTAATTCGGCATAGGCCTCATCTGCATGTTGCGATAATGCTGCCTTCATGGTTCCTATCTTTTCATAATCTTCAAAGTCAATCGCAGTATCGTGCTGATTTCTTCTATACCAGGCATCCCATGTGCGCATCAGGGCGTGCTGCAGTATTGGCAACTGGTCGGTATCGTTATTAATATCATTTAATAATCTTGTAACCAGCCGGCGGCTGATGGTTGCCGAGCTAACAGTTACCGGCCCTGTAATAGCTTCCCGGATTTCATCGCGTCTCATACGGGGTACTAAGTACTGCCCTTCGTTAATAGCTTCAGGCAAACCTCTGAACTCAGCACAATCACCCAAAAAATCAGCCCGCATCGTAAGCAATACATATATAGGACATTCTATCTGCTGAACGGCAGCAAGCAGTATGGTAATAAATTGAATTGCATCACTTTTTCCCAGTTTATTTTCTTTTTCATACCTGCTGAAGCGAAATAATTCCTCAAACTGATCCACTACTATCAGCAAATTTTCATTGTTTGGCAAGTGCGCATCTCTATAAACCTGCACCAATCCATTTTCGCTTCGCCTTAAACCGGACTCAATGATCGACTCATAGGGAATGTTGCTATTTTTAATGCCGGTGAACAAGGTACCTTCGGTAGCCAGTTCTTTGGTTAAATATCCGAGAGGATCTTCGCCTGGTCGCATTAGCACTGCACGCCAGTTACTGCCTACAGTCATAAAACCACTGTAAATAGCCGGTAACAGACCCGATTTAACCAACGATGATTTTCCACTGCCTGATGAACCAATCACAGCAAGAAAACGGCTCTCACTTAACTTTTCTAAAAGCTCACCTATCTGATGGCTCCTGCCAAAAAACAGGTAATCTTCACTTTCTTCAAAAGCACGCAATCCGACAAAGGGATTGGTAAGTTGAGTATCATGAGAATTGCTCATAAAACATTCCTATTTAAGCTTTTGAATAAAGTCGCTAAATAAATCTTCGGTGAAACCGGAAAGACCATTTATTATTTTAAAATCATTTGCTTTGAAAGTTTCTTTGTCTTTATCTGATGGTCCGGCAATAAAAATTGCCTTTTCTATAAGAGGTTTTTCACGGCCCAGTGCGGGCAATCGCAACAAGTCGCTCTTCATACTTCCTGTCCACCGGTAATTACCTGCTCCATAATAAATAATAACTGCATCGCATATTTTTAAATTGTCAACATGTGCCTGTCGCAGTTGCACCTGATCGCCATCAAAAAGAGGAAGTAATATTTCATTTCCGCTGTCTGCTACTAAATCTTCCAGGGGGCGTGTATTGTCAAGATCGCGCTGATCACATACGAGGTAAACCAATTTAGGTTCCTGGTCTAGGTTGGATGAAACTAAACCTTCAGTAAAAGTGTTAAGTTTTTTTGCTTTTTCTTCAGCCTCCCGCCGGACTTTTTCTTCAGCCTTCATTCTTCTTATTGTATCAAAAATGGCTTGTTTAAATTCTTCTAACGGGCCTTCTAATATATCCGCACCTCTTTGAAGTTCGGCATCTTTTTTTAGTTCCTCAACAAATGCTTTCTGCTGTGAAACCATTTTTTCATTAGTACTAATATTTGTCGTGCAGGCAGGAACCCAGATGAGCCTCGGGAAATTTATTGAGGCGCTTTTACTGGCAGCAATTTCGTTTTGCAACATCACTATCGACTTGTCGGTACCCTCTGGTTGAGAAGCATAGTTGGTTGAACTAATCAGGTGTATGGATAAGATGCTTTCATTCATAAATCCTTCTACATCATCATTAAACCTGTTAATTATATTAGGCAGATTTTTGTCGGGTAAAACTATGAGGCCTGCTTCCTTTAATTCACGTACCAGGTTATCCCGGTAATTTTGCAAATCGTAGGTCGTTTCTGCAAGAAAAACTTTTTTTTTCTCAACATTAGTTGTTTCAGTGATGTTTAGCTTCTTAATAAGGTTTGCAATGTCCTGCACCACGTCGTTTAACTTATCCATGTACTCCTGCCTCATATTATTATCAACCCAACTATAAAGTCCCAACTCTTTGAATCTGCCTGTTTGAGGCTCGAGCCTGTAAAACTTATAATCGAGTATTTCATCAAATATCTTTTGAATATCACGAGGTAAATTTTCAATTGCATCTTTGTCAACCGGAGTCTTTACAACTTTAAAAATGCGGGATTTGTTGCCTATAGCTAAGCCCCCGTTCAGGTCGGCAGCTTTATAAAAAGAATTTAATTCACTTTTGCACCAGTCAGACTCAACATAGCGGGGTGTGACAATAGAAATCATGACTTTCAATTTGGGAAGCTGTGCTGCTATCTCGGGTCCAAAAACTTCATTACCCGTAAGTCTTTCATCACGCCATACATTTAAATCATGCCCAATCGTTTGCTCAAGCCTGGTCTGAAGTAGTTTGTGAAACTCCGTAATCCAACCTTTGGTTCCTTCGTCAAGGGGTTTATCATCAAGATGAGCATAACTGATAAAAACGTCTTTTTCAAATTTCATATTGGATAAATGTGGATCATACATTACAAGAAGCCTAATTGTTTTCTTATGATTTGCCTTTCTAAAAGAAAGCTTCAGAAATAATTAAATAAGTATTCTAAACTTGAATTTCTCATTACCTTAAATGTAACTTTTTTTATTTCTGTTTTTGCAACCAATACCGCGCTTTCTTATTAAGCCATAATTGCTAAAACTGATATTTTTAATTTATTCTATTGACATGTTAGCATCATTTTTCTATACTTTTCAGAAAGCCACTTACCCTGCAGAATGAATGTATAAAATTGAATAATCTGAAAATGCTGTTACCATAATACATAATATCTGAAGCTTTGGAAACTGTTTTTTATCTTTTGGGTTAGGCATCCCATCTTCAGGATGCCAAATGGCAAGATTTTACCAAATTCAGGATGCCATATAACTGGATTGAAGATTTTGCAATAGCAAGCTCTTCAATATTTTTTTGCTTCCTTCTTTTATAACTAATTATAAAAGAAGTGGAGGAGCATCATCAAAGATTATTGATTTACAAGAGTTTTCATTAATTCATTCATCTGTTTGTAGGTTAGTTTTTTGGCAATAAATTTTTTCTCTTTATCGACTAAAAAAAAGGTTGGCGTAAACCATACATCATAGAGTTGTGCATAGGTTTGCACATCTGCATTTATTTGCTCGATATCTTTTTCTTTTGAATTATAGACGTTTGACCATTCTTCCAAATGATTTTCTGAAATGAAATGGAGCCAGTCTTCCTTACTGCCGTCTGACTGACCTGAAACGGCAAATATTTTTACCCCAATTTGTTTCCATCCTGTTCTGTATAAAGAATCTATTACCGGCAATACTGTCCTGCAATGGCTGCAGGTAACATCCCAAAAACAAACAAGGGTGTAGGTGGTAGATAGTGAATAGAGAGAAAGCAATTTACCGGATGTACCGGGAAGGTTAATATCAGGCGCAGGAATGCCTGCTATGGTACCCATCAGCTTGTAAGCTCTTTCATTTATAGCGGTGCGTTCTTCTGCAGACACCCATGCGTATGCTTTTGGTGCAATAAATTTTTCAAACAGATGCACAAACACGGCATCATCCCATTTATAGTAATGACTCGTACTATTGCGGATAAATTTGTTTAGTAAAAAATGAGTCATGATCTCGTTAGAATTTGCGTAAGCAAGCATCCAGTTCAATTCTTTTATCACACTATCGGTTTGTATATCCACGATTTCAGTAAAATACTTATCCAGCTTGCTGCCAAAGAAAGGCGTGTATGCAAGCCGCCCGTCCCAAAAATTCACGCCATCCCAATAATGGGCTTTGGTAAAATACCTGGCATTTGCCAAATCAAATGAAGTTCCCGGTTTTTTTAAATTTACAGGCAACACAGGCTCACTAAGCTCTATAAGCAAAGTAGAAAGAAAGGTACCCTTGTGTTGGCGGATCAGCGATTTTCGGTACTGCTGGATGGCCTTATCGATTTCACTCAGCGCGTGTATGCATGTTGATGAGTCTTTTGCTGTTTCTGCATTTGATAATCGCTGCTGTGCGGCTTCAATTTCTTTATTCTTTACTTCGCTAAAGTTCTGGTATTGAAGCAACAAATCATTTTCGGGTGAATTAAAAAACTGCACCTTTCCAGAGCCTGGTTGAATGCTGACAGAAAAGTGCTGTTGCTTATCTACCAGTATTTCAAAACTGCTTAACTGTTGGGGGTAATAAACGAGATAAATGCCACCGGGCAATGGACGAGTGCCTTTAAAAACAGCCATGCCATCAGCATTTACTTTAACCCTGTCATCTATTACAATATCATCGCCAAAGTAATGAGCAAGAGTGATGAATTTATTTTTGTAAGGTTTAAGACTTACAGAGATTTTGTAGCCTGTTGATGCAGATTTTTTTTTACCAGAAGGCTTTGCAAGCGCACTCCAGGATGCAAGCAGAAAGAAAAGCGAAAGAAGTGTAAGTTTAATCATATAAGTGCAACTATGCAATACAATAACTGCGGAGTACATAAGCGGGTTAAGCAACCTTGGAAGTTTATACTGGGTTTGCAACATGGCTAATACTTTCTTGACAAAGTGGGGAAAGGATTTTCTTTTGCACAAATTTTTTGTGTGTATGCTTCCACCACCTGGGCGACACCCGTAGGATCTAAGCCTGCAAGGTCTCTTAAATCTTCAGTGGAAAAATCTTTTTCCATTGTCATCTTCATCTGAATGCTAACAAATTCGTTCATAACCCATTGCTGTGCATTTTGAGACAAACTGCTTCGCAGCCCTGACATGACTTCTTTGTCTGTCATTTTACTGAAGTTTAATGCATAAGCTTTCATAGCTTTAGGGAGTGCACTTTTGGCGGCAACCGGATCACGGGATTTTAAAGCTGTTACCAGCTCTTCTTTAGCCGCAGAAGCTTCACTACTTTCTCCAAGCGTTAAAATGTTTACGGCAAGCATGATGGGCGCAGTCACCATAGAGGATGTTTTTTGCCCACATGCCTCTTTGGTAGTTGCGCACCCCGCGCCACATTCTTCGGGCTGTGTGCTGATGCAATTTTGCCAGCACACAGGCCCGTCGCCATGATAACCTTTCTGGCAGGGGAGATAGCATAGCAAATCAGCCGGGCCTTTCTCAAGACCATCTTTGCAACCCATTGGCTTGCCTGCGCCTCGACCATAAGATTGTTTAATGCAGCCTGCACCTGAATTGGTCATGCCGGGCGGGCAATCGGGGCTGCATATACAGCATCCGGCATTGGTAAATCCCGGCTTGCATTTCGGATAGATAACCAGCCCATCTTTTTCACAACCTTCCGGATGTTCGTCCGCACATCTTTTTCTCGCCTTATCGAGGTTAAACTCTCCGACTTTTGCCGGATAACCTGCGCCTCTTCCATACGAGTTAGGTTTCCAGCAGGTGGTGGCATTATCATCCCTGTAGCCGGAAGGGCAGTTTTGCCAGCATACAGGTCCATTTCCTTCATAGCCAGATTTGCACAGCGTGTAGCATAGCAGATCTTTTCTTTCAGTACCCTGAGGGCATGTAGATAAAGGCTCGCCTGCACCTCTGCCATAACTTTTACGATAACAATAGTCGTACTTTGAATTGGTAACCTGTTGTGCTATCCATTGCATCACCAGCTCTTTATCTCCGGGAGTCATGTTATCAAGATTAGATGGAGAAGTCTGGCTAAATGAAGGTTTTGAAGAAAAAATAAGTAAAGTAAAAAAGAGTGAAGCAATCAACTGTGTTTTCATAAAAAATTGTTTATTAATAAAAAAATATAAGACATTCCCCAGTCCAACGCTTTAAAAAAATTACTTTCCCAATACTTTCTTGTTCGATGTGCTGTTATAAAAAGTTGATGTAATTAGTGCCCACATTTCTTATCGCTCCTTTCTGATGTTGCTGCGTAATAAATACTGTGTAAACGAAGTTCGTTTCATGATGTAAGTTTTTTTGTTATTGTGCAGTTTAAGGAAATTGCGTTTTTTACAATTTAAAATTGAGTACAACAGAAAAATAACACACTCTCTTTTGGGACAATTACTGTCAGTTTTGGGACAATTGTAGAACAGGCAATAGTTTGTGCGGCAGTTGTGTTGACCACATTGATTAGCATACCTCCATCACCTTTAAAAGAAGTGGCGTTTACCGTACCTGCCACGTCAAGCTTTTGAGTGGGTATTACCATACCGATACCTACATTTCCATTTTTCATTACAGTCATTGCGTTGCTGCGGTTGCCCGGGCTTGTACCATTGCCTACCACAAACACATGGTCAGCGCTGTTAATGCTTGTTATTCCTGCTGCATTATAATCCAGGTTATAAGTACCTACTGCTACTTCGCCCCACGAGCGGGCATAGATACCCCCTCCCACTGCAAGTGAGGTGTGTCCTGTAGCTGTATCGATATAACCTATGGCAGTAGCAACATTTGTATTGGCAAAAGACTTTTGTCCCATCGCAAAAGAATAATCTCCGCCTGCGGTGGATTGATAACCCATGGCAGTAGAAGCGTAACCGCCTGCGGTGGATTGATAACCCATGGCGGTAGAAGCCAAACCATTCGCGATGGATTGTTGACCTGCTGCTATTGAATAATTTCCGGCTGCTGAAGAGTTTTCACCTGCTGCAATTGCTGCATAGCCTAAAGCCTGGCTCCCTACCCCTAAACTTGTAGCGTAATAACCCGTAGCATTGGTTAAATATCCTAATGCTGTACTTCCAATACCAACAGCTTTAGTGTTAATGCCTGCGGCAAATGAATATCTGCCAATACTATCCTTATCCCACAACGTTCCTGAAACGTAGCCTGCTCTAAAAGCCGCTTTATCAGGATACCACATCATTCTGCGGCCTACACCAATTACCGGCGGATTTCCTGCAGTGGCAGGCGCATCGCCATTTGCGCTAAACAAAACACTGCTGTCTGTTACATGCAGGCGGCCTGCGGATTGGTGGTTCCAATGCCCACATTACCGGTTTGGGCATTTATTACTGCTGTCCATAACAGGAATCCAATGAGAAGATGTGTTTTCATAAGAGAAGTTTTGAGAAGGTTAAATTGATTTTTACTCCTCAAAACTGCTTCTCCTTTCTTTCAACGGCTACCTCATTTGGGCCAGAAACCGTCAGTTCTGGGACATTTCCCCATTTTCGACCCACTGAACCGGTGACTGCCCGTACATTTCCTTAAAGCATTGGGAAAAATAAGATGGTGTAGAAAACCCGGTGGCATAAGCCGTTTCGCTTACACCCTGGCCAGCTAGCAGCAGCCCGGCAGCTTTCTTCAGCCGGTAATGACGGATGATTTCATTGGCTGAAGTATCGGCAACAGCAGACAGTTTACGGTTAAGTGTACGGCGGCTCACTGCCAGTTCAGTTGCCAGAAATTCCACATCCAGTTTATCGCTGTCAAGGTTGTTTTCGATAATAGCATATACTGAGCGCAAAAATTCATCTTCTATCTCATTTACCTGTAGCAGCTTTTCGCCGGGCTGCAATTGTTTGCTGTAAAACTCACGCAGCTTTTGCTGCCTTTTCAGCAGGTTTGAGATCACCAGTAACAATTCTTCTACAATAAATGGTTTGCTCAGGTAGTGGTCTGCGCCTGACCGCAAACCTCCCATCCGGCTTTCATCGGCGATTTTTGCGGTAAGCAGTATAAAGCCGATATGGCTGGTAACAGGGTTTTCTTTTGCTTTATGGCAAAACTCGTAACCATCCATCACCGGCATCATCACATCTGAAATGATAAGGTCGGGAAGTTCGTTAACAGCAGCATTCAGCCCTTCCTCTCCATTGGCAACGGTTATTACTTTGTAGTGCGGACTAAGCGATTCTTTTATAAAGCTGCGAAGCTGCGTATTGTCTTCCGTAACCAGTATTACAGGCTTGTCTTCTCTGGTTACCTGGGTTTCAGCAACCTTTTCCGGCTCATCTGCCGGTATCTCTTTTACAACGGCGTATTCTACTAAAGGTATATTGGCGTCATTATCTGCTGCCTGCAGGAGCAAGGTGAGGGTAAATACAGAACCTTTACCAACGGTGCTTTCTGCTTTAATCTCTCCGCCCATTAAGGTTGTCAGTTCTTTTACCAGCGAAAGGCCAATGCCGGTACCTTCATACTTACGGGTTGAGGAAGTGTTCGCCTGGTAAAAGCGGTCAAAAATATGGGGCAGATGCTCCGCCGGTATGCCTGTGCCTGTATCGGTTACCGTTATTTGTGCTGCATGTTTGCCATTTTTTTCTTCCATCAGCGACAAGGCAACTGTTACGCTGCCATTGTCATGGGTGAACTTGAACGCATTGCTTAGCAGGTTGTACATGATCTTCTCCAGCTTATCGCTGTCAAATAAGTATTCGATAGTTGTGCCTGCATGTTGATAAGAGAGATGAATGTTTCTTGTTTCTGCCTGGTAATTAAAAGCATTGAGCAAACTTTCGATAAATAAAGTGATGTCTCCCCGTGAAAGGGTTACAGGCATGTTTCCCGCTTCAAGTTTACTCACATCGAGCAACTGGTTAATGAGTCGCAGCAGTTGTTTTGAATTTTGGTAAACGCCTTTTAAAAGTGCAGGAGAATAGGTTGCGGCGTTTTCCTGCAACTGTTTTTGCACAGGAGACATGATAAGTGTAAGCGGTGTACGAAGCTCATGAGTGATGTTTGCAAAGAAATGACTTTTCATCTCTTCCATTGCATGCGCCTGTTCTGCTTCCCTTTGTTTTAAAATGATTTGCTGACTGGTTCGTACACGATGCAGCCAGTTCCGGTATAGGATATATAGTGTTGTTGCAAGAGCGATTATATAAAAGGAATAAGCCAATATTGTTTTCCACCAGGGTGGCATAACAGTTATTTCCAGGATTTTTACCTTGTTGCTCCAGTTACCGCCCGTATTGGAAGCATTTACCTTAAACGTATAATGACCTGGCGGTATATTAGCGTATTTCGCGCTGGCATCTCCACCGGCATATACCCAGCTTTTATCAATGCCCAGCAGCATGTAGCGGTATTGCAGTTTTTCCGGCGCATTGTATTGCAAGCCCGAAAAGCTTAATGAAAGAAAATTTTGATCATGAGCAAGGGTTATCCTGTCCAGGCTGCTAACAGCACTGTTTAACTCAGGCACAACCTGTTGCAGCGGCAGGTTATTAACCTGTATATCGGAAATAATAACCGGCGGCTGGTAGTTGTCAATAAGGATAGAGTCGGGATGAAAAACGGTATAACCCTCTGTACCACCAAAAATAAAATGGCCATCAGGCGTTTCAAGAAAGTGATAGCGGTTAAACTCGTTGCCCTGCAATCCATCCTTAACTGTAAACGATGTCACGCTGCCATCGGCAGGATTAAACCGAAAAATACCCTTGTTGCTGCTGCACCAGAAAAACCCCTTTTTATCAGCGGCAATAAAGTAAACAGTATTGTCAGGCAGGCCGTTTGTTTCATCGAAATGAACAGTTTCACCCGTTTTTATATTCAGCTTTACCATTCCTGAACCTTTGGTAGCAATCCAAAGTATCTGTTTATCTTTCGGGTCGGCAATTGCCATAAGCAGTATGCTGCTTACGCCTATTTTGTCTTTCGAATAAATGATGCAGGCTTTCGTTACTGTATCATACAAACGAAGTACATCTTCGCTAACAAAACAGATTTTATCTGCTATTGCAGTGAGGTAACCATTTTCGAACCATTTATCATGAATAGAGGCAAAAGGAATGGTTGTGCCCTTATATAAATTTACATTAACCAGTTCCCAGTCGTTTTTCCTTCGATTATAATTCATCATCCAGCATTGGTTATTTCCATCGAATGTGATATAATGAGGAATATTTGTTGTATCTGCAAAACCTGCTGATACTGTCATCGAACCGAGTTTGGAGACGTAGTTCTTTTCAGTTTTTTTTTCGTTTAAAACTTTTGTTGTTCTGTAAAGTGCCCAAATGTTACTATTGGCATCTTTTGCTGAACGAATGTCATAAGATAAATAAATTTTTTCTTTAGACTGATTTTGCACCAACGGTTGCAACACATCACTACCAAAACCGGTTTTGTAAGTATAAGAATGAAAATTAACCGGATGCAGGTCAAACATACGTATGCCAGAGACGCCTGAACTTGCCCAGAGAAGGCCTGAGCGATCAGCCAGCAGAAACTCATTAAAAAGTAGTTTATCGCCATTTTTGAATACAAGTTTGCGAGAAAGGGTATCGGTAACACGGTAGATGCCCTCCTTTAAATTGACATAAATGTTTCCATCCGCTGCAATTACAGACGAATATGGCATTATTGAATACATAGGTGTCCCGAAATAATCGCAACTATTCTTTTGTTTATTATATGTATAAATACCACCTACAACAGTAATAATCATGTTACCATTCCTGTATCCCAGAATTCTGCCAATAGATTTTGATTCGTTTGCAAACTGATCCCAGTTGCGATAAATTTCAGTTGAAAAAGCTGGAAAATTCAACAAGCGCTGCAGGCGGTTTCCCTTTAATTCATACAGGGCTTTTGTGGTGGAAACCAAAATTTTTTCTTTAATATTACCGCCCAGGGCAAGCACTTTTTCATTAGGAGGTAGCAGAACAGGTTCCTTGTTTCCCGTTGCCGTATCGAAAGTCAGAATACCATCACTATTAACTGCAAAGTAACGGCTTGCAACCTGCCTGATTGTAAGAGTAGAAGGCGCCCAGTTATTAAGCCATTGAAAAGCAGGTTCCTCAGAAATATGCCTGATATGGCCGGTAAAGGCATTCATTACATCTACTTCCTTAGATCCATACACAATCCACAAATTATTTCCATCATCTATTTGCAAATCCCTGATGTCATCATTAGCGATTGAAAAAGGATTGCCGAAGCCAGGGCGGTAATGTAGAAAAGCTCTGCCGTCGTAACGGCTTAATCCCATAGTAGCGATCCAGATAAATCCTTGTTTGTCCTGCACCATGCCCCGTACCTGGCCTTGCGGCAAACCATTGTTAACAGTAAGCGAACGTACATTGAGATCTGATGAGGCAGGAGAAACAAGTTGTGTAAAAGATTGGAAAGAGGCAATAATTAGAAAGAGGCAGAGAGCAAACAATCTACAGATCGTTCTTACAAAATTCTCCGGAAGCATGGAATGTATAAAGTTTAATAATAGCAGTTGCTTTATGCAATTTAATCGCAATGTAACTTATCATCCCAATAATTACAGTAAGGTTTCAGGTATTTTTTCTGTTGTAGTTGTATTGTCCGGGGTATAAGATTCCCGCTAACGGGACAAGTAGTGCATTCTTAAATAATGAACAAAAGTACAAGTGTGCGACGCAACGATGTAAAATAGTAGTAACCTGGTTCGGCTCAAAAAAACCTACTCTTTGTTTTATCCCAATCGCAGAGTAGAATAAAAACCACGTTGATATTCAAAACTTCTTATTTGGTAGGAGTTATCTAAACGGAAGCTTATTTAAGACCCAGCAATTAAGACTATACTTAAACGTTGGCGGCTAAAAAACTAATGCAGATGAGCTGCATTTATTCTTTCTTCCATCAAAAGCTTTATCTGATTTTCAAGCTCAGTTATACGTTTCTCGAGCTCGGGTAAGTTGCGGCTAAGCGCCTGGCTGCGCAGTGCGCTGGTATAGTCAAAAGCAGGAGAACCGGTAACGGTGGCTCCCGGAATTTTTATAGATTTACTTACCCCGCTCTGTGCATTTATTTTACTGCCGTCAGCGATTTGTAAATGACCTACCACGCCTGCCTGTCCGCCTATCATTACACTGTTACCGATTTTTGTGCTTCCGCTTACACCAGCCTGGGCGGCTATCACTGTATTGCTTCCAACTTCTACGTTGTGCGCTATCTGAATTAAGTTATCGAGTTTTGCGCCTGCTTTAATAATGGTTGAACCTATGGTCGCCCTGTCAATCGTAGCATTTGACCCGATCTCTACATTGTCTTCAATAATGACATTACCAATTTGAGGCACCTTTTTAAAAGAACCATCTGTTTGAGGAGCAAAGCCAAAGCCATCGCCGCCAACGACTGTTCCGGCATGAATAGTTACATTTTTACCAATGACACAATCATGGTAAATTTTTACGCCGGGGTGTAAAAGGCAATTCTCTCCTATTGTAACATTGTTGCCAATATAAACGCCGGGAAATATTTTTACATTATTGCCTATTTCACTTGCATCGCCTATATACGCAAAAGCGCCCACAAAAACATTGGTACCTTTTTTTGCAGAGGGTGAAATGAAACAAGGCTCCTGCACTCCCTGAAGCTGCTGTGTTTTTAATTGCTGGTAATAATGTAAAAGGCTTGCGAATGCAGTGTAAGGATCAGCAACACGTATAAGGGTAGCGTCGACAGATGATTTTAATTCAAGCTTATCAGATATGATGATAACCGATGCTGCGGTAGTGTATAAATATTCTTCGTATTTGGGATTTGCCAAAAAAGCCAGTTGTTCTTTTTGTGCTTCCTCTATTCTGCCAAAACCAACAACAGCAGTATCAGGATTTCCTTCGACGGCACCATTTATTAAAACCGCTATTTGTTGTGCAGTAAATGTCATGTTTAAGAGTTTAGCAAAAGCGATGGCTTTGGCTGTGTGTGAATTGGTATTGTGCCGTTATATTTATCTACCACTATCCGTAATAACAAAAGTAAAATTTTTTAACCGTGCTTGTGAGTGTTTTATGAATAAGAGCGTTATCAACATGTGAAATGTCTTTTACCATTCCGTCTTTAAATAAAATTTTTATGTGCTCATCATCTGTCTTGTACATTGTGTTATCCGCACCTCCTGTAAAAACAAGGTACTCACCCTCTTCTTTACCAATACCTAACTTTTGACAAGTTTCGCTTAGTTTTTGATGCATCTCTTCTTTGATAAAAGGATCGGCCTGAAGTTTAATCTTCAATAATTTTCTGTCTAAAATTCCTTTGCACAAAATCGTTAACACTTTGTCCGGATGCCTGCTCCAAACTTTTATTGCATGCATAAAATCAAAATCATCAAGCTGTACAAAATATTGTAAAGCTTCGTCGTCCATTTTTCCGTCAAAGCCATTAAGAAAAAAATCGAGTGACGTACCTGTTGCGAGAGATGCATCTTCTTTTTTGTAAATCGCTCTAACCCGTTCAACAATTTTTATCAGCATTTTTTCTGCCACCAAAACTGTCTTATGCAGGTACACCTGCCAATACATCAAACGGCGTGCTACTAAAAATTTTTCTATACTGTAAATGCCCTTTTCCTCCACCATCAGCCCGCCGTTGTTTACAGTCATCATTTTTATTATTCTGTCGTAACCAATCACGCCTTCGCTTACACCGGTAAAAAAGCTGTCTCTGGTAAGGTAATCCATCCGGTCAACATCCAATTGACCGCTTACCAACTGATGCAAAAATTTCTTTGGATATTTATCTGTAAAAATATCAATAGCCATCTGCAGTTCGCCGCCAAACTCCTGGTTAAGCAACCGCATAATGTGCAGGCTGAGTGTTTCATGATGAACTCCTTTGAACAAAACGTTTTCCAATGCATGACTGAAAGGGCCGTGACCAATATCGTGCAATAAAATCGCTGCTTTTGCAGCAACTTCTTCCTCTGCAGTTATTTCTATTCCTTTTCTGCATAACTCAGCTATCGCATTTCCCATTAAGTGATATGCTCCCAGCGAATGATGAAACCTCGTATGCACAGCGCCGGGATAAACCAGGTGCGCCAATGCCATCTGGTAAATACGTCTTAACCGCTGGTAATAACTGTGTGAGGTAATTTTAAAAATAAGCGGATGACTGATGCTGATAAAACCATAAACAGGATCGTTTATGATTTTTTGTTGTGTAACAGGCATTGAAAACAGTTGTTGTTAAAATAAAGGGATAAACAGCAAATCTACTATTGCCTGTAGTAAAAAGGGTAATTTTGAAAATTGCATACCAAATCAGTGTTCGTATTATGTTGCAGGCAAAAATTTTATGGGTGGACGACGAGATAGAAAGTTTACAAAGTCAGAAAATGTTCCTCGAGAACAAAGGCTATGAAGTAAATACATTAACCAACGGCTACGACGCGGTTGAATACGTAAAAGATAATGCAGTAGACGTAGTGCTGATGGATGAAAGTATGCCAGGCCTCACCGGGCTCGAAACACTTGCAAGGATAAAAGAAGTGAATTCGCAAATTCCCATTGTGCTGATAACAAAAAACGAAACCGAAAACCTGATGGATGATGCCATCGGAAACGAGATCAGCGATTACCTTATTAAACCCGTAAATCCAAACCAGGTTTGGCTAAGCCTGAAGAAGATCATTGATAACCGCAGGTTGGTTGCCGAAAAAACAACTACCGCATACCAGCAACAGTTTCGCGAATTATTTATGGCTCTTAACAGCAATCCTGACTACAACGAATGGATGGACATTTACAAAAAGCTGGTTTACTGGGAACTTGAAATGGAGAAAAGTGACAGTCCTGAAATGCAGGAAATATTGCACAGCCAGAAACAGGAAGCCAATACCGAGTTTTTCAAATTTGTAAGCCGCAATTACGCATCTTGGCTCGACCCAAAAAAGGATGCTCCGGTGATGAGCCATAACCTGCTTCAGTTTAAAGTATTGCCGCATGTTGAAAAAGGTATTTCGACTTTCTTTTTGTTGATTGATAATCTTCGCTTCGACCAATGGAAAGCGATACAGCCACTGTTTGCTGAAAATTTCAGAATATTGGAAGAAGAAACTTTTTACAGCATTTTACCTACAGCTACCCAATATTGCAGAAATGCAATCTTCAGCGGTTTATTGCCAATAGATATTGAAAAGCAATTTCCTGTAGAGTGGAAAAACGACGATGAAGAAGGTGGCAAGAACCTGTATGAAGAAACCTTTTTTAAAGGCCAGTTGAAACGCTTAAGAAAAGACAACATCAAATACAGCTATACAAAGGTGGTTAATAATAATGATGGCCAGCAACTGGTAAATAATATTCATAATCTTCTTGGCAACGACCTCAACATTATCATTTACAACTTTGTCGACATGCTTAGCCATGCACGAACCGAAATGGAAGTGTTGAAAGAACTGGCAGGAGACGAAACAAGCTACCGCAGCATTACACGTAGCTGGTTCGAACACTCTCCGTTAAACCAGGCGCTTAAAAAAATAGCAGACAAAAAATTTAATCTAATTGTCGCTACAGACCACGGAACCGTGAAAGTAAAAACGCCATATAAAGTAATCGGCGATAAGCAAACCACTACCAATCTGCGTTACAAGCACGGCCGCAATTTGAATTACGATCATAAAGACGTGTTGTCATTCAAAGATCCGCGCCAGGCAGGTCTGCCTGTTCCAAATGTAAACTCCTCTTTCATTTTTGCCAAGGAAGACGGATTTTTTTGTTACCCAAATAACTACAACCATTTTGTAAATTATTACCGCAATACCTTTCAACACGGTGGCGTAAGTATGGAGGAAATGATCGTTCCGATTATAAAAATGGTAAGCAAAGTATCTTAGGTATCAGGAGAAATTGTTAGCAGTATATAAACACCTTCTTCTTTCCTAAACTTTCTCTAGAAAAAATTTAATTATACTTCCCGCCTCAGTGTCATTAACTTAAAATTTTTTAAGGGGGACAAACATTTGTTCTTTCTTCTGCTTCTGTTGTGTCACTCCCTTGTACCGCATCTTTTCATAGCAGCTCATACACCCCACTCTTCATTATCTGTACAACATTCTTAAGTTAATGGCATTGCTTCCAGCTTAATAAGTTTCCAGTAAACGGGACACAAGTAGTGCATTGCTGAATATAGAATAGATGATACAAGAGTGCGACGCAACGATGATTCATAGTAGCAATACAGACTGGCTCATAAAAACTCATTGCCATATTTTTATGCAGTGTTAAGTATAAAAGCCTGCACCACGAAACATACAGAAGGAACTGCGGGAAAATTGATGAAGTCTATTTCCTGACAAGTTTTAGCCAGTCTCTTATGCCTTTGTAAATTTTTTTTGCCACTGTCTTTTGAAACCTCGGATCAAGTATTTTTTTTTCATCTTCAGCATTGCTGAGAAAAGCGATTTCAACCAGCGCTCCGGGAAAATCGGTCGGAGCGCATAATGTAAAGTTGAAGTTGCCTACATTCCCAAATTCACTTAGATCGAGTTGCATCATACGTTCTAAAAGGGAAGCAGTTAAAGACCTGAAGCCGATGTGTTTATAGTAAGTGCTCACCCCTTTTACGTTTGCATTTGCAGAAGAATTAAAATGCAGGCTGATTAAAATATCGGGCATGCTGTTTTGCAGCATCAGTACACGGTCAACATTGGTGATATTCGTATCAGATGTTCGTGTCGTTATTACGGTTGCTCCTTTTTTCTTCAGGTACTTTTCCAATTCGTTTGCATAACGCAGCGTGTAGTTCTTCTCCAGCGCTTTACTCGTCACTCCAACTGCGCCATTATTGCTTCCTCCATGCCCGGCATCGACTGCAATAAATAAATGATTCACTTTTAGTGTCGGTGGCTGTCTGCGCACTCTTACCGAAAGCATGTTGTTTTTGTAATAAATAGAATAGCCCCAATGCTGTTTATTTTTCAATTCTATCGTTACTCTTACCACATCATCTTCTGCCTGGTTTATATCTACGTTCTTAATTTCTTCTGCGCTTCTTAGTTGTGTTATCCAGTTGGTGTTGCATTGTACGCCGTATAAGTCAATACATATTTTAGCCGGGTCGATCTCTGTCCAGCTTTTGTAGGGAAGCTTTTCGTCGAGGCTTATATTGAGATAATCATATACCTCATCGCCTTTTACGCTAAAAGAGCTGGTAAGATAAAAAGGCTTTGTGTGAGTGGCGGTATCTTTTCTGACATCAGATTTATTAACGTAGGCAGAATGCGATTTTGACAACTGTACCCGGTACAAATCTTTGACAGAGTCTACGATCTTAATTAAAACAGAGGTATCAATGTAACCCATCTTTGTACCACCTAACCGATCTTCCCCAAGACCTGTTGCAAGCATGACCAGCTTGCCGGAGGTTCTGGCAAGATAAAAGCTATCAGTCTGCTTTTGAGCAGAAGCGGTAAAAGCTGCCAGCAGTAAAATGGCAGGCAAGATTCTCATTTAATGAAGATATATAAATTAGAGACATCCTTGCCCGACAATTACGATCAACTGTTTTTTTAAAGGAATATTTGAACTGAATACACAGCTACAATTTAGCGTTTTGCAGGTTTTCCTGCAGCTCTACAAAGAAAGTGGTTCCTTTTCCTGGTTCGCTTTCAAACCATATTTTGCCACCATGCGCTTCTACTATTTGCCTGCAGATAGATAACCCAAGTCCAAAAGGTTTTTCTCCGGCAGTTCCCGTGCGCTTCGCTTCGGTAAACATGTCAAACACTTTATTTTTAAGTTCACCAGGTATTCCGATACCATTGTCTTTTACCATTATCTGAATGGCTCCCGCCTTCTTTTCTGCCTTTACCAGTATTTCGGTATTGTCCGGGCTAAATTTAATTGCATTGGTAACAAGGTTAATGATTACACGCACTATTTTTTCTTTATTAACCAATAGGTTTTCATTTTCCTGTAAAGCCTTTACGAGGATCGTCTGCTGCTTTTCTGCCGCTTTATAACGAAGTGGTGCAATTGCCTCTTTTAAAAGTTCATTTACGCCTGTTTTCTCTTTTAGCAACTGCGATTTATTTTCCATTTCCGTTGCCTCAAGTATCTCTGCGATCAGAGCAAGCGATTTGTCGCACGAGGATTTTACCAGCTTAAGCATTTCGGTTCTTGTACTGTCATCCTTTTCGTCGAGCAGCAAATCCGTCATCATAGAAATAGAAGCAGCCGGTGATCTGAGGTCGTGTGCTACTACTCTTAAGATCCTGTCTTTTTCCCTGCTTCTGTCTTCGAGTTGTGAAAGTGTATTTTTAAGAGTGACTTTCTGATCTTCAATTTGTTGATTCAAATTCTTCAGCGTACTGTAATTCTTTTTGCTATTTCTTAAAAGTGCAAGTGAAAACAGCAAGACTACCATTCCAAAAGCACTTAGTGTAATGAAGATGATGAGGTAAAGACCTTTTAACTTGTTTTCCTTTTGAAGTGAACTGATATTGTACTGATCCTCCAGTACTTTTATATGCTTTGTAACGTCATCGAGATTCAATTTATTTTTAACTGTTTGTGCAGAGTCCCCTAAGGTTATATATTTTTTAAGGTACTGATACGCTTTAGCGACGTCGTGGTTACTTTCATTATACTTCCACATCAGCCTGTTCCAGTCGATTTCTGCCTTGTTATTTTCTTTTAAGTCAAGGCTTTGCCTGATTTGCTGCAGCAGTATTCTCATGCTGTCGGCATTGTTGGTAACATAATACACTTCCGCCAGTTTTAACTGTGTAAACTGGGCATCTTTATTATCATAACCCTTTTTAGTATTAATGTCTATGCTTTTTCTATAGAGGTTTTTTGCCTTTTCAAAATTTCCCTGCCCTTTATAAATATCGCCTTCATTACCATAAATCACTCCTCTTGCAACATCGTTAAGATATTCCTTGTCTTTATATTTTCCATCATTTTCTGTAAGGTATTGCAGGGCTGTATTGTAAAAATGAATTGCGCTGTCATAATTACCTGCTTTTTGAAAACTTAACGCTGTGTTACTTAAAATCTCCTGTCTTCTGAAGTAGCGGCTAAAATCTGTAGCACAACTTTGAGACTGCATAAAGGCTTCTTCAAAATTTTCTGCAGCTTCGGTAAATCTTGATTGCTGATACAACACCATTCCAATACGGTAATTGTATTCTGAAAGTGTACACAAATCAAGAGAAACTTTACCTATATGACGGGCAACCGAATAATAATTATAAGCTTCATTGTATTTTTTTTCAAGAAACAATACATCTCCCTTTGAATAATTTGCAAGGGCATACTCTTCATTATATTTTTCTTTGTCGTTTTTTTCGATCAGGCTCAACATGCTGTCAGCAAAAACCATTGCATTTGCCGTGTCTTTACCTTGAAAACAAATACCGTTTTTATAATCAAGCACCTTAAACCGTTCCAGTACATTTAATTTTTTGTCGGAAAGAGAAGAGTCAATAAATTCTAAGCCTCCCTTTATGTTACCCGACTCTGTTTTTTCAGAAGCTTCGTCAAACAATTGAGTTAATCCTGTAAAATCTCCTTTATTGCCGGTATTGGTATCATCAGCAGAACAATGAGATAATAAAACGATAAGAAGAATATAAAATAAAATAGACTGAGGAGTAAGTTTTCTGCAAAAAAAACCACTTCGCTTATGAGACGACATTAAAATATAAGGTTAACATTTTTAAGATAAACGGTAATAACTCTTTAATTATTTCTAAAAGTATTAAGAAAAAACAATATCTAAACGAATTATGCGACAAACAAGTCTTAAGTTCGAGTAAAGTATTTCTAATACAATGAAAAGCAACTAGACATTTAAAACGTTATTTCACAAAAAAAGTATTAAATCAACCTGGTATTGTCAGGCTCACGCTTAACGTTAACCTCATAAGGGCAGAGATAAGTCTGATACGGTTATTTCAATTTGAAAGAAGTAGAACATATCTTTTATAAGTTCTCTTAAACCTGCAAAATAATGTTTATAAAGGATAAAATCCGTCACTTATTAGTTTGTCTGCGATTCTTCTTCTGGCATTTTTAGTATTAAAAGGTTCAACCTTTGTAAAACGTTTTATTCCAAGCAGCATCATTCTTTGTTCATCGCCTTCGGCAAATGCATTCACTGCGTCTTTTCCGTGTTTATTTATTTTGTCTGCGGCATCAGTTAGATATACCATCATCATATCTTTTTCGAACTCAATGTTCGCCTCGCCTTTTCTTTCTGCCAGTTTCATAACTCTCAGCAGAGCGCTTTCTGCGGTAAAGGTCAAAATAGCCATATCAGCAATATTCATCAGTAATTCCTGTTCACTTTCCAATTTCGTCATTAGTTTTTGAACTGCCGCTCCTGCTGTCATCAATATTGCTTTTTTAAAATTTGCAATTGCTTTACGTTCTTTTGAAAAGGTTTCATCTTCTCCGCTCCCAAAATCCGGGATAGCCATCAGTTCTTTTTGTACACTCATGGCAGGTCCCATCAGGTTAAGACGTCCTTTCATTGCCCGTTTCAGCATCATATCTACTATTAGCAACCGGTTAATTTCATTTGTGCCTTCATAAATTCTATTAATGCGGCTGTCGCGGTAAGCTCTCGAAATGCCATATTCATCACTGTAGCCATTTCCCCCGTGTATTTGCACACCCTCATCCGTTACAAAATCGAGCACTTCGCTTCCAAGCACTTTTAGTATGGCACATTCAATAGCATACTCTTCAGCCCCGCCAAGTAATGCCTCGTTAAAAGCTTTTCCCTGGTTTACCAGTTCAGCTTCTTTTTCGTCTATCCATCTTGCAGTACGGTACAGTGCGCTTTCGTTGGTCCAGATCTGCAAAGCCATTTCAGCAAGCTTATGCTTTATCGCTCCAAAGCTGCTGATAGATTTTTTAAACTGGTCACGGTTGATGGCATATTCCAGTGAAGTGGTCAAAGCTCTTTTCGCGCCTCCCAATGTCGCAGCAGAAAGCTTCAGCCTGCCTATGTTTAAAATGTTGAAAGCAATGACATGACCTTTGCCAATCTCGCCTAAAACATTCTCAACCGGCACTTTACAATCCTGGAAAAATAATTGAACTGTTGAAGATCCTTTGATTCCCATTTTATGCTCTTCTGCGCCCTGGGTAAAACCTTCGTATCCCCTTTCTATAATAAACGCCGTAAATTTTTCACCATCAATCTTGGCAAAAACAGTATAGACATCTGCAAATCCTCCGTTGGTGATCCAGCATTTCTGACCATTGAGTAAATAATACTTTCCGTCTTCGCTTAACACAGCGGTTGTTTTAGCGCCGAGTGCATCACTTCCGCTGTTAGGCTCAGTTAAGCCATAAGCGCCCTTCCACTCGCCTGATGAAAGCTTTGCTACGTACTTTTGCTTTTGCTGCTCTGTACCAAAATATAAAATCGGCAAAGTGCCTATGCCGGTATGTGCAGACACAGCAACAGAAAAACTAAATCCTCCGCCCAGCCCTTCGCTCACCAATGCCGATGTAACGAAATCTTTTCCAAGGCCTCCCAGTTCTTCAGGTATTGACACATTCAGCAATCCCTGTTCACCCGCTTTTGTAAGGATGGAAGGCATCAGACCTTGTTCCATTTTATCGATCCTGTCAATCGCAGGCAGTACTTCTGTATCCAGGAAATCGCGGCACAAGTCTTTCACCATTTGCTGCTCTTCGGTGTAATCTTCGGGTATAAAAGTATCGAACGGAGAGCTTTCCTTTATCAGCCACTCTCCACCTTTTAAAACGGTTGTTTTTTGAGAAGTTTCCATGTTTATAATTTTAGTTGGTTTAGGGTAAAGGGTTTAAGGTTTAGGGAAGAAGCTTTCCCTATGCCTTCTACCTTTATGCCTTACCCCCTTATTTAAGGTTGTCATATACTTTTTGCAGTACTGCTTTGCATATCTCTATGTCCTCTTTGCTCACACCTTTGAGTGATTCAATTAGTGTTTGCTCGGCCATATTCATTGTTTCATTCTGTAGTTTTATTGCCGTTTCTGTTAAATAAATGAGATTGATACGCCGGTCTTCTTTTGATGGAACCCGCTTTACCAACTGCAATTTTTCAAGATTATCGACAAGCCTGGTTATGCTTGGCTTATCTCTGAAACTCTGGTTGCACAAGTCCTGCTGGCTCAGTCCGTCCTGCTTCCATAAATGATACAAAACACTCCATTGCTCAATTGTTATTTCAATTCCAGACTGCTTAAAATTTTTTTGAAGTCTTCTCGCCACAGCCGTTGAGGCCACACCAGTCATAAAGCTGTATAGTTCGCCTTTCTTAAATTGGTTGTTTGGCATATAGTTAGTTATGCAACTATCCAAATATAAGAAGATTTGTTTTCAATTTACCGACCCAAAGAAATTTTTAGAAATTTTTTTGAAGCAGGCATTCGTAATTCTATTTTTCATCGTTGCGTCGCACACTTCTGCTGAAAGTACTTTTTTCAACAGTTCGAAAACAGCAAAAAATCTTCAATTATAGTTGTCAAGGGAGAAATTAGTGACTTGCCGAATAAAGAATAAAAAGTAAAAGAGTGCGACGCAACTGTTGACTTGCAGGTTGCGATCGGTAAAACAGATATACCGGCAGTAGAATATGCCGGCGTAAAAGACATACCGGCAGATGAGCCCGAAAAAGTCGGCGAAGTACAGGCAACCGAAAAAGGCAAACCCATTATATTAGTTACCGATGATAATGTGCAGCTTCGCAATTTTATACAGGAATCTCTCAATCCGCATTACAAAGTAATAACCGCTGCTAATGGAGAAGAAGGGTTGAATGCTGCTATCAACGAATTTCCCGACCTCATCATTTCTGATGTGATGATGCCGTTAATGGATGGTTACGAGTTTTGCCATAAGGCAAAAGAAAATCCCCTTACCAGCCATATAGGCTTTATACTGCTTACTGCAAAAACAGCCGACGAAAGCCGGATGGGAGGTTTGCGGTCTGGCGCAGACCACTACCTAAGCAAACCTTTCATTGTAGAAGAATTGTTGTTGGTAATAGCTAACCTGCTGAAAAGGCAACAAAAATTGAGGGAATTCTACAATAAACAACTGAAGCCTGCTGAAAAGCTGCCTGTTGTAGATGAAGTAGAAGATACTTTTCTTAGAACCGTATACACGACCATCGAAAAAAACCTTGATAACCCTGCATTAGATGTCGAGTTTTTATCTTCCGAACTCGCAGTTAACCGCCGCACACTCAATAGGAAACTTTCCTCCATTGCCAACACTTCCGCCAGTGGAATTATCAGGAACTACCGCCTAAAAAAATCTGCTGAACTGCTCTTACGCGGACATACTGTAACAGAAGCCGCTTACAGCACCGGTTTCTCCACCACATCATGGTTTACCCAGTGTTTTAAAGAGATGTATGGAGTAACACCAGTTAAATACATTGAAAATAACAGTTTGTCCCAAAACTGACAGTAGCACCTGTCATGGTTGTGAGGCGCTAAGCCACCTGTTCTTCTTTTTTTGGTACAGGCATTTGTTCTCTTAGCATCATTCGTTGCGTCGCATTTCGTTCATCGGTTGGTTTCTTTGTTGAGGCTTTTCTCACAACTGTCTTTTGTCTGAACCGGATTTTTAGGATTGGTGGGATAAATGGGATTTTTTTATTGTAGTTGTCAAACAATATCATTTATTCCGTCAACTGTCATCCATCATCTGTCAACTTCTCCAAAAAATAACAGTGATTAACCCAAACCAAACAGTCATAGTTATTCGTCAACTTTCATCTAACATTCCGTTAACTGTTTCTGTCCAATTGTCCCAAAACTGACAACAATTGTCTTAAATCAGAAAGCCTTTTTTTGGCAAAAGCGCCAGTTTTGGATCAGCAATTATGTTTATATCTTCCATTCAAACATTACCTGCTTTAAATCAGCAACTATAGTTGTACTGCTAAAAAGAACATTATGACAAAATATTTTAATTTCCTGGCCGCTATCGTGGTGGTATTAGCGGGAGGATTGAATGGATGTAAAAAAACACTAAACATGAAAAAAAAATTACGACTTCTGGGCTCAATGTATTTAATAACAGCAATGCTTTTTGTGCATGTGGCGTATGCACAAAAACTCAAGATAACACTATTACTCCTCGGTATTCTTGCGTTTGCTTTGTCCCCTTTGTATGCACAGCAGGTTGTAATTAAAGACTCGGTCGTTACTTCTTCAAATGACACTGCTTACAACACCGAATCTCCGTATTACTATACGTATGATGCAAATTGCCGCCTGGTAAAAAGAACCGACCTTACGTCACGGGCATTTTTATACGATTATTATCCTTTAACAGATTACTGGAATAATTTCGACTCCGGGTGGCGACCCACTTATTTAACCACCAACACTTATAACAGCCAGGCGAAAATTACCCAGTCTGTTATACAAACCTATGATACGACTGGCAGCAAATTTGTCAATACCACAAAAACGGTTTATACCTACGATGCCAACGGATATCAGGTGAAACAGGATGATTACCAGGCAGTGAACCCTCCATCCCCCGTGTGGACGCTAATACAAGAAGAAACCTTTTACAGAAACAACCAGGGCATTTTAGATTCTACTGTTGTTACCTTTCAGGGCAAAGTAATCGAAAGATCATCCTATACCTATGGCTCTTCCGGTAAATCTGCCAGCATACTTACCTATGCATATAATAATGGCGAACTGCAATTTGTTCAAAAGGTTTATACAAGTTCTGACTCTGCCAATTATATAAAGAAGGATACATCTGTCACTTCAATAGCTAATTCCATCAATCCTGGTGTATTCAGAATTCCCGCTTTTTCGTACATAACCCATATATACAATACCGACGGTACACAAAAAGAACTGGACGAGCACATAAAAATAAGTTCTTTTGTTGTATTTGAAATCTATGGGAAAACCTATTCTACCTATGGCAGTTGTCAATCTGTTTTACCCGTAACCCTGCTTGGTTTTACCGGCAGGATGCAAAACGGTAATGCAGTATTGCAATGGAAAACTGTACACGAAATCAATGCTTCCTACTACGCTATACAACGCAGTACCGATGGCGAACATTTTATAACTGCAGGCAACGTAAAGGCGACCGGCAATACCGGCGGTAGCGGCAATTACCGTTATACCGATGCCGGCGCTAACAGTGTTTCTTCAACAAAGCTTTACTACAAGCTGGCGCAGGTGGACGCAGATGGAAAAATTACTTACAGCGCCATTGTATTGCTTACTGTTTCAGACGGCGCTATTTTGGTTTCTGTGCAGCCAAATCCTTTTACCAGTGAAGTAACCATTTATTCCCGCGAAACAATGACAAAAGCCAATATCTCCGTTACCGATATGCGGGGCAGCGTTGTGTACAAATCGCAGCGCAGTTTGCAGGCAGGCAGCCACATCAGCATCAATGCATCAGGGTTTGCCAAAGGGATGTATGTGGTAATGGTACAATCAGCTATAAGCACACAGCGGTATAAGGTGATAAAACAGTGATTTTTTGTTGTGGCTCAACTATCCGCGGTCTCTTCCGCAGTCTTAACAAGGCTAAAGAGGAGACCGCGTAAGGATAAAAAAACTTACAAAAGAAGATACGATTGCCGTATATGGTGGAAAATGTTGCCATAAAAGATAAAGTACAAGTGAGGCTCTCTCCCTTCCTTCCACTGGAAGAAAGGGTTGCGAACGATCACCTGATCACAACAGGAGTTGAAGAAAGAACAAATGTTCGTACCAAAAAAAATATCTTTTCAATCTTCTTAATTTATACCCGCTCACATTACCAATAATATTTTAATTGCTAAACAGAACATTATGAGAAAACACTTTACTTACATAGCTGCTGTCCTGCTTCTATTGACGGGCGGATTAGCAGGGTGTAAAAAAGATAATGACGTAACTACCTCAACCGGCAGCATTAGCGGAAAGTATAGCCCGGCCAGGGCGGCTGCAGGTGTGGTAGCTATTCAGATTTCCGGAACTGTTAGTACGAACGCTAAGTTGGACAGCAGCAACGGTTTTAGTATAACTGGTCTTGAAGCGGGAAATTATAAAATAGGTTTTGCTGCTATGCCTGGTTTTACAGCGCCTGATACTGTATTGGTGACTGTTGCAGCAGGCAAAAATGCAGATATTGGAACGGTAGTGTTTAAGCTGTCCGCGACCTCTGGCAGCATTAGCGGAAAGTATAGCCCGGCAAGGGCGGCTGCAGGTGTTGTAGCTATTAAAATTTCAGGAACTGGTAGCACGAGCGCCAGGTTGGACAGCAGCAACGGTTTTAGTATAACCGGTCTTGAAGCGGGAAATTATAAAATAGGTTTTGCTGCTATGCCTGGTTTTACGGCGCCTGATACTGTACTGGCGACTGTTGCAGCAGGCAAAAATGCAGATATTGGAACGGTGGTGTTTAAGCCGTCCGCTACCTTTGGCAGCATCAGTGGAAAAATTTCTCCTGCCACCGCAGGCACCAATATTTCGGTAAAAAATTCGGCCGGCCTAGTTCGTTATTTCGGCGCTTCTGATGCCGCTGGTAATTTTAAGATAGATAATGTTTCCCCCGATTTGTATGAGCTGAGTTTTGCACCTTCATTGCAGTTTGCTACGCCTGCTAACGTTAAGGCAACAGTAACTGCCGGTAATAATACCGATGTTGGTACCATTGTGCTAAACCCCGCAGGCAAGAAGGCCATCGATACTATTGCAAGTCTTCTTACTTTTTATACCGCTGCCGACGCAGGTAATTTTATATCCAGGGCTGCCGGCGATTCTGCCATCGTATTACTGGCTTCTTTTTATGTTTACCAACAAGCGCTGACGCCAGAACTACTGGCTGCAATGAATAAGATCATTGTTGCAAAATCCATCTTTCAAATTAGTGGTGCTTCGGGTACATTAGCAGTTAATGGATTGAAAGAAGCTGCACAGCTATCTGTGATTGGCGGCACTAACTTGACTACGCTGAACCTGCCTTCACTTTCCATCTGCGGACAAATGATATTACGCAATTGCCCTTTGTTAACAAGTGTAAATATCAGCGCATTGACAGCATTTTCGAGCCTCGAGGTAAACAATACCGGCCTTGCCGGTTTAACAGCTTTCCAGTCAGCCGCGTTTAAATCGTTTACCCTTGATATTGCGAACAACACAAAATTGACTTCGCTTTTGGGGTTAAATTTTGTTGCTGACAGTGTGTATGATTGCACTATAACCGGCAATACACTGCTTACAAACCTTAATGGCCTGCAAGCGGTTAAGCGTTTCACGCACGAAACGGCGATCACCTACAACCCGGTTTTACAATCCCTCACCGGCCTTGACAATGCAGCGTATGCAAGGCGTTTGACGATTTCAAATAATCCGCAGCTAAATAGCATTTGTGCTGCCAAAGTCCTGCTTAACTACTTGAAAGATGCACCAACGTTTACCGAATGGCAAACCAATATCGATGGGCAGCTTACCCTTGTAACCAGGCAGCCCCTGGTAGCATCTGCCAATGGCAGTTATGCAACACGGGCAGACCTTGTGGCGGCTGTAGGTCAATGCCCGTAAAGGGTTTTAAGTTTTAGAAACTTGCGTTTCGTTAGCAGGGCAAGATAGGCGTGAAGTAACGCTTGATACACAATTGAAATAACGCTCTAAGTCACAATGGAAAAAATGTGGATAGGATTTTTTTGAGCCAGGCGGCGATGTTGCTATTTAGCAGCCGTTGCGTCGCACACTTGTACCGGATTTCTTTATTCAGCTTTTCTTAGCATCCCTTACACCGGTTCTATGGTTACAATTTCGATTGCGAGGATTATATTTGATAAAGATTCCTCTATGCCCGTAGCAATTTGTTTCTATACTCCCGAAAGTTGGGTAGAATTAAAAAAAGTAGCAGCAGACAAAAAGAAACTCGATGATACTTACGCCGATTGGCTCACTGGCTTCCATAATGCCATGAATGGTTTGAAAAAAGAGGGAATACATCCTATTCCCCTTGCAGTTGACATTCAAGATCTGGAACAATGGTGCAAAAAGCATAATAAAAAAAATAACAGCGCGAGCCGTGCTCTATATGCCTCTGAGAAAGCCCATCAGATAGCCAATAATTGATGGATAATTATTATGGTATGTCAGGCTCTGCCTTTTAGATAGGAGGCATGCTCAATAGCATATCCACCAGTACAAGTGAGTGACACAACATTGCTTAATAGATATTCTAAAGCCGGTACCAAAATATTTCTCCTCTTTCAGATGTCTTAAAAAGCCCTTTCAGGGGTTTGGTTCATTTCCGCCTTTGGAGGTGTTCTTCATTTGCAAATTATATACGAGCAGGAAGCTTCTGCTTAAAGAAAACCAACAGCGCCGGAAAAATTCAGCGCTTTAGTACATCAGCAAATCAGCACATTAGCTAATTAGACTAAAATCGGATACTTTTCATATTTTCGTGCCTTTACGGAGACTATGAACAGTAACGGGCAGGCTTTTCAACACACTATACATGAAGAAATAAGTATTTCCGGCGCAGGCATACACACCGGTCAGTCGGTAACAATGCATATAAAACCGGCTGCCCCAAATTCAGGCATCCATTTTCAAAGAACTGACCTTCCGGGCAAACCTGTTGTAAAAGCAGATGTTGACTTTGTAGTGGAAACCAACAGAAGTACAACATTAGAACACAACGGCGCAAGGGTGAGCACTGTTGAACACTTGATGGCATCCCTTGTTGGCATGGGGGTTGATAATGCGCTGATAGAGATCAATGGTGAAGAGGTGCCTATTTTAGATGGCAGCGCCCAGCTATTTGTAGAAGCACTCGAGAAAGCCGGATTACAACAACAGCACTCTCCAAAGATCTTTTATTCTATCGATCACAACATCACCTTTTCAGACGAAGAAAAAAAGGTCGAGATGGTTGCCCTTCCCTACCACGAATACCGTATCAATACTTTAATCGACTTTAATAGTCCGGTTTTAGGAACCCAGCACGCCGCATTAAAAAACATGTCTGACTTTAAAACGGCTATCGCTCCGTGCAGAACCTTTTGTTTTTTTCATGAGTTGGAATTACTGCTGGCTAACAATCTTATTAAAGGCGGAGATATAAATAATGCTATAGTAGTGGTAGATAAGGAAGTAAGTGAAGAGCAGGTAGAAAGAATTTCGAAAGTTTTCCATAAAAAAGACGTTCAGATAAGTGCAGAGGGCATTCTCAACAATCTCGAACTTCGTTTTCCCAACGAACCGGCAAGGCATAAGCTGCTTGACGTGATCGGCGATCTTGCCCTGGTAGGTTATCCCTTCAAGGCGCATATTATTGCTAACAGACCGGGTCATTCGAGCAATGTAAAATTTGCCAAGAAGATAAAGGAGCATATCAAAAAGAACAAGAACAGGTACGAGGTTCCAAAATACGATCCTAATAAAAGGCCGATATTAGACATACAGCAGATCGAACAGGTGCTGCCTCACCGCTATCCTTTTTTGCTGGTCGATAAAGTAATCGAGCTAACCGAAAAAGTTGTAATAGCTATCAAAAACGTTTCGTACAACGAGCCATTTTTTCAGGGTCATTTTCCCGGCAATTCTGTGATGCCCGGTGTTTTACAGGTCGAAGCGCTGGCACAGGCTGGCGGATTTTTAGCTATTCCCAGAGATACCGATGACAAATACGATACTTATTTTCTGAAGATAGAAAACTGCAAGTTCAAGCAAAAGGTTGTTCCCGGCGATACACTCATTTTAAAAATGGAACTGCTGCAGCCTATACGCCGCGGTATTTGCGAAATGAAGGGAACTATTTTTGTTGGAGATAAGATTGTTACGGAAGCTACACTGGTGGCGCAAATTGTAAAAAGACCTAAAGCATGAGCATAAGCCCGCTTGCCCATATTCATCCTGATGCTACAATTGGTGACAATGTAAAAATTGAGCCTTTTGCAGTTATTCATGGTGAGGTTTCTATCGGAGACGGAACGCATATTATGTCTCATTCTACCATAATGAATGGCTCTGTTATCGGAAAAAAATGTGTCATATTCCCCGGGGCTGTAATTGGTGCAATTCCACAGGATTTAAAATTTGTTGGCGAAAAAACTACCGCTGAAATAGGCGATGGAACAACTATTCGCGAATGTGTAACTATTAACAGGGGCACAAAAGACAAGTGGAGAACTGTCTTAGGCAAGAACTGTCTTGTAATGGCCTATGCCCATATTGCCCACGATTGTATTATCGGCGACAATGTTATTCTTGCCAACGCGGTACAACTGGCCGGGCACGTAGAAGTAGGAAATTTTGCTATTATCAGTGGGTTAACCGGCGCTGTGCAATTTACCCGTATCGGCGCTCATACCTATATTGCAGGAAACACCGTTATCAGAAAAGACGTTCCGCCGTATGTAAAAGCTGCCCGTGAGCCAATGAGCTTTGCCGGCATCAATTCTGTAGGGTTGCAACGTTCGAAATTCTCACCAGAAAAAATCAGGGAAATAACGGAGATCTACCGCATTCTGTTTATTGAAAAAAATACTACTTCATCTGCTCTCGCAAAAATTGAAGCTTCTTTTGCGGCCACAGCCGAAAGAGATTTGATTTTGGGTTTTGTCAAAAGTTCTAAAACAGGCATCATCAAGCGTCCTTCCAAAATAAACAGTGATGATGAGGATCAGGCTTTCTAACGCAGGGAAACGGTTTAACCGAGACTGGATTTTTAAAAAAGCAGATTATACATTTTTACCAGGTCAATCTTATGCTATCACCGGACCAAACGGAAGCGGTAAGAGTACCCTATTACAGGCTTTGAGCGGAAGCCTCGAAATTAGCGAAGGCAAAATTGAGTGGGACATAAACGGCACTCCGGTCAATGCAGACAAAATCTACGCTCATCTTACCATTGCGGCTCCTTATCTTGAAGTGATTGAAGAAATGACCGCAACAGAATTTCTTACTTTCCATTACCGGTTCAAGCCTTTTATAGATGGTGTTTCCGTTGCAGAAATACTGCACCTGATTGGTTTGGAAAAAGCGGCAAACAAACAGATAAGATATTATTCGTCGGGAATGAAGCAGCGTATCAAACTTGCGCAGGCAATATTTTCAGACGTTTCCCTGCTGCTGCTCGATGAACCCTGTACCAACCTCGACAGTTCCGGTTATGAGTTGTATAACAGCCTTATACAAAACTTTTGCAAAAACAAAACGATCATTGTAAGCAGCAACGATGTAAATGAGTATTCGTTTTGTGAGAATGTGTTAGGTATAATGGATTATAAGAAAGGTTGACAGTTGTTAGATGACAGATGACACGGGAAGAGATGACAGTTGTTAGATGACAGATGACAGAATGTGGTGCTTTTTACTGTCATCTGTCATCTGTCAACCGTCATCTACACAATCCTGTAGTTCTTAAAATCAAACAGCCTTTTGCCTGTCTTTTTTTCAATCCAATACAGGAGTTTGTCTTTGAATGAAAAGTGCTTTTTGGAGAGGTCTATTTGTACATTCCAGTTCTGATCCTGTATTCTTTTTTGCAGAGCAGAAGGATGAGTACCTGTAAATTTTTCAAGCGAGTCATAGTCATCGAAGTTGAAGACATCTTCTGAGTTCATAAATTCCTTCCAGTTATCAGATTCCTCATTCCAGTATTTGCTTACTTCTTTCATCTTTTTCTTCATTTGAGTGGGGCTTTTAACCCAGCCGTAATGATAGATGTAAGCATCGATCAATTTTACTTTCAGCTTTGTTCTTCCTTTTCTAAAACCCTGCGCATCTTTATAGGCATGTATGCTTTTGTCATTTCTTATTATTCTTATCTCTCGGTTATACCATCGCCTGCTGTCGCCTACATAATCATAAGTGCCGTAAAAATGCAGGTACTTAAATAATAGCCCTTCCACACCTGCATCGTCTTTATACTTTTCACATGCCTTGAGTATTTCAGCATGGTATTTTTCGTGAACTGCTTCATCTGCCTGTATATAAAAAGCCCAGGTGCTTTCGGGGTCTATTAATTGAAAAGCTTTATCTGTCTCGGCAGCCAGAACTGCTCCGCCTTTGCGTAACGAATGATCCCACACACTGTCAAAAAGCTTGATCTTATCACTGTTAATGCTTTGCACCAATTTTTTGGTAGCATCGCTGCTGTCACCTGCAAGAACGATCATTTCATCTACCACCGGCAAAATAGAATTGATTGCTTCCACAACTGGGTAGTCGTTGATGATCGCATTTTTAATAATCGTAAACCCGGAGATTTTCATTTGAATGATTCAGATTTTCTTACTTCAAATAAAGCATTTCTTTTCAGCAATTGCGTAAGGAATAGAACGCAGAATTAAATCATCATTATAGTTGTCAAAGCATGCATAGATGCGCAATAGATTTTTTTGGTACCAGCGAAAGAATAAGCATTAAGCATCGTTGTGTCACTCACTTGTACGGTAAATC
>CAXUMK010000018.1:0-8849 GCA_964251885.1 uncultured Segetibacter sp.
CATACACTACTTGTCCCGTTAGCGGGAATCTTATCCGGCGAGCAGTATAAATACCAGAAAAGAAGTGGCATCAATATTTACAAGTTCTTCCATTTGCGGCATTCATCGACGCAAACTTATCTTTTAGCAAATTATACATCATCGGTAGGTCTTACTTCCAATACCGGTCTGTCAGGATACAGAGATATTGTTGCGCCGCCTACAAAAACAACTTTTTCCTTTAACTCTGCTAATGCATCAGCGACAGCTTTAATTCTTACAATATTAGTATGATGACTCATTTAAAATATTTTTCCTTAATTCGTTAACTGCATATTTAATTTCTCTTACTTTTCCTACACGAATTACATCTACTAAAGACAGTAATTTATAAAAGAGTTCATCTTTGCTAACCGCTTCAACTTGTTTAGGGTAAAATGGCTCAATTAATAGTCCCATTGTCGTGCCTTTGTTATCTGGCCAAACATAATCCATTTCACTTATAAAATTTTTTTTCATGTCTAAATGAGAATGAGCAGTAGGAATGCCCCTTACCATAGACCCTGGTTCTTGAGGGAAAACATATCGAACACCGTGTTCCAGAAATTCCAATAAACTTTGACGGCTAACTTTCTTCTTATTGTAATCGATAAGACCTGCAATTCGGCTTCTGTTTAACGATTCAGAAATTTCTGAGATACTTATGCGTAATGAATTCGCAAGTTCAGCCAATTGCCAATGTTGGCTGTTCATTGTTACAATTTTTAATAAAATAGCTACATCTTGTGGTCGCATGCCGTTGTGTTTTCTCATAATGCAAATATAGTCTTTCTTTATTTCGCAAATCGCGAAATGAGAACTATAAACAATTATAGACCCATTAATGTAACTACAGAAAATTTTGTAAAAGAAAGAAAGAGATAGAGATCAGCTACTAAATAAAGAGTTACTTGCACACGACTAAAATAACTAAGAATGCAAAAAATTGTAACGCTTACGCTAAACCCTGCGATAGATAAAAGCACTATTGTGAGCGCAATTGTACCTGACAGAAAATTACGTTGCTCAGAGCCTAAATTTGAACCGGGCGGAGGCGGCATAAATGTATCAAGAGCCATTAAAAAACTGGGCGGCGATTCTACAGCTATTTATTTGTCTGGCGGGTCTAGCGGCAGGCATCTGCAGCACTTACTTGACTTGGAAGGAGTTGAATCAAGTGTAGTTGAATTCGACGGGCAAACCAGGGAAAACCTGATAGTAGTTGCCGAAATGTCTGATGCTCAATATCGTTTTGGTATGCCCGGTCCGGCTTTGAATAACAATGAATGGAAGGAATTTCTTGACATATTGGAGAAATCTTCGGGAGTAGAGTACATTATTGCAAGCGGAAGCCTGCCTGAAGGTGTACCTGACGATTTTTTTGGTATGCTGGCATTCATCTCCAAAAAAATAAATGCAAAACTCATTATTGATACATCAGGCGAGCCGCTTCGTCACGCTATGAATGAAGGTGTTTTTATGATAAAGCCAAACCTGGGTGAGTTGAGCAACCTGCACGGCGCCGAAGAATTACTTGAAGAAGAAGTACTGATAGCCTCAAGAGCTATCATCAGCAAAGGTGGATGCGAGGTAATCGTTATTTCGATGGGTGGTTCGGGTGCGATGCTTGTAACCAAAGATGAAGTGATCGAGGTGCCTTCTCCAACGGTAAGAAAGAAAAGCACGGTAGGCGCCGGTGACAGCATGGTGGCAGGAATGGTGCTCGCTCTTACCAAGAAATGCCCCTGGCTCGAAGTACTGCAATACGGCGTTGCTGCAGGCACCTCAACCACCATGAACCCCGGTACTGAATTGTGTAAAAAAGAAGACGTAGACAGATTATACAACTGGTTGAGATCTAAAAAATTTTAGACGGGTAATTGTCTATCGTCTTTTGTGATTGACTCAGCGCTTATACCTTTTTAATCCCACTTAGCATCAGGGATAATAAAGCAAGTATTGTAAGATTACTTGCTACAGTGAAACAATCTGGAAAGAAACAAAAGAGATGGTGTTAGTTGAAAGACAATAAATACTCAGATTTCAGTTCGTTTAACACAAACTGCTTGTTTTTTAGTTGAATAAACCTGCTTATTGCCCGCAATTCATAAGTTGTAAAGCATTCTTTTTCTTCTTCAACCAACTCTTCTAAAATAGAAACAGATGAACAGTCTAACGATCTTATAAGCGATTTAATTTCTGGAAAAGAATACGTTGCTTGCATAAAAATTCTTTTTACAACAGGGATATAGAGGAGGGGGAGTTATTGTGTATTTGTCTATAAAACTAAGAATGAAATTGAAATTCTTTGTATAAAGATATTTATTTAATTAAAACTTTAGTCATTTTTAGAAACTTTAAAAAATCAGACTGTCTGCTTTATTCAAAGTTTACTTCTGCCTTTTTTATTCTGCTTTATTTTTGTTTGACAACTATATAGAACGATTTGTTGCAAAGCAACAAATTTTAATGTCATTCTACCATTATTCCCGGTTTATATAGATTTACAAGCTTTTTTTAGCTACCCAACCTTCCGCATCGTTACTGATTACGAAATAAAAATCGTTATACAAACCTAAGATCGTTATTGGTTGTCCCACTGCCAGGGTTTCTTTGATGGCAGCAGAATGATCAGGTTTGTCCAGCAGGGGCTGGGGACGTTTTAAGTTTACTTTTTTAACTGGTAACCGGGCAACAGTTACATTATTACCATTCACAAATCCTTCTTTTTCATCAGGCAGCGATACTTTGTACCAGCCTGCTGTTGCCGCTTCCACTTTTAAAATTGTGTTGGGTTCAAGGGTTAGTATTCCATTTCCACTCATTGCGGGTTCAGACAAAAGTTTAATTTGTTTCGTATTTCTGACGTATTTGTCTAAGTTGTTTACAGAAGCGCTTATTTTTTCAGGCGTTTTAATTACCCTGTCTACAAAAGGCAACGGGTCAATTGCTCCTTCATTTGTATAAATTCCAAAATGTAAGTGCGGACTGGTAGTTATTGCGTTACCTGTATTTCCCATCAGGCCTATCGTGTCGCCTGTTTTTACTCTTTGACCGGGTTCTGCGAGTTGCTTTTCGAGGTGAGCATAGTACAAAGTGTAGTTTTTATTATCAGGTGAAAGAAAAACAACTTTTCCGCCCAGCGTATTTTCATTTACTCTTGTAACCGTTCCGTCTGCAGCCGCTACCAGTGCAGTGCCCCGCGGCGCAAAAATATCAATGCCTTCATGTTTGCGTGTACCTTCATCTCTGCCTACACCCCAAAAACTTCCTATACTGCTTTTTACTTTTGGCGTTACCGGGAAGGCAAGCGATGGTCCGGTACTGATGGATAATGTATATTCTCCACCTTTTAATAACTCTGGCTGAAGCCTTAAGATATAGCTCCCGTCTTTTTTTACATCATAAGTAACATTTGCTGCTGCAGTGTCGGCCGATAACAGAAACTCCGGCTTCGAGTCTGCCGATAAAGCTGGCTGCCATAAATCGAGGTATATGACAAAGCCTGCTGCAGGCTTTTTATGTAAGACAATGCTTAGCTTTTCACCGCGTTTTGCATGAAAAATTATTCCGGCAGCTTTTGGCTTATCTGCAGGAAAGTAACCCGTTTCACTGTATGGAAGGTTTACAGAAAGCGGAGATGTAATACTTTGTTCTGCCGCCGCAAACCATTGCCTTCCCAAAGCTGTTTCCTGCAAACCTGCATTTTTAATTTTTTCACCATAATCGTCATGAGGACTTTTTTTACCAAAAAGACCTGCCCGGACCCGAAGTGGTGCAAGATGTAGCTATAAAGACGATTGCAGGCAAAATAAACCAAAAACGTTTCATCAAAGAAGTATCATTCACGCTTGACCTATTTCAAATTCTACGCCATCAGAGATAAATAAATGTTTAAAAAACAGCATGAGGCAATCTTAGCAGCCTGGAAGTAAAAATGTAAAGACCTTTACACATTTCCCTTAGAGAGCAAATAAGATCAGTTGAGAAAAGGTGGTACCGGCATCAGTTCCCTGATATAGCTTTTGTTGCGTCGCAATCCGTTCATCCGCAGTTCGCTCCTCATCTTTTTTCGTGTTTTGCCCTGTCAAGCAGTCGTTCCGGGTAAAGATGTGCGGTTAAAAAAACAGCAAAAGCGGGAAAGCAATCCCCCTGCACAATCAGGTTGACAGTTGGCTGGAGGATTGTTTCCCCGGCTTAGGCAAGGCAAGGCTACCAAGGATGGGTAGAAAATTTACGACGATGTGGTAGATAAAATGTTAGGTTATGCAATGCTATACCGCTCCTTCTCCATGAGGAGAAGGAGACGGAGGATGAGGTCTTTCCGAACAGCGAACAAAAGTACAAGTGTGCGACGCAACGATGTCTCATAGCAGCAATGCAGCCCGGCTCCAAAAAAATGACCGCACTACTTGTCCCGTTTTACGGGATTCATATACAGCAGGAAGTAATATCTGAGATCAGAAATTCTCTTCAGCCAGTCACCTTTTCCAGGTCATTATTCATGCATTTGCCGCGGCATACGTTTTTAATCTGTTAACGTGTAATCTTTTAGTTTATTTGCTAAATAAGCAACCGTTACTTTTGCTTTCTTTTTCAAACACCGTAAAAAATGTTGTATTAGAATGAAGTTTTTGTACCCCGCAATTTTTCTGCTATGTGTAATCGCTTTTTCGTGCAAGAGTAAAAAAGAACCTCCAAAGCAAAAACAACCCGACCCCCCTGCTTTGGTAGACGTAATTGTGGCAAAAACACAGTCTGTAGCCAATATTTTAGAAGTAAACGGAACAGTGGTTGCAAATGAATATGTAGAACTTCATCCCGAAGTAAGCGGCCGGCTTATCTACCTGAATGTTCCCGAAGGAACAAATATTAAACAGGGGACATTGCTGGCAAGAATATACGATGCCGATCTGCAGGCGCAGGTCGAAAAGTCGAAAGTCGCTCTTGAACTGGCGCTAAAAACACAGGAACGGCTGGGGAAACTGTTAAATATAAATGGTGTTAACCAGGCCGACTACGATGCAGCAGTAAATGCAGTAAACAGCAACAGAGCCGATATAGCCTATACACAGGCGCTTATTACCAAAACATTTATAAAGGCTCCTTTTAGTGGCAGGTTGGGTTTAAGGCAGGTAAGCACCGGCGCTTTTGTTACGCCTTCAACTATCATTGCCACAGTACAGCAAATTTCCCGTCTTAAGATTGATTTTACCCTGCCCGAAGAATACAGCAGTATCATTACAAGGGGAGCCAATGTAGATGTACAGGTAGATGCTTCAAGTAACACAAGAGCAAAGGCTACCATTATTGCTACAGAGCCTATGGTTGATGTAAATACCCGAAATTTAAAAGTGCGGGCCATACTCAAAGACGCTACTTCTAACGCGGGGGCTTTTGTAAAAGTGTTTGTAAATGCAAGTCAGAACTCTGCCGCAGTGATGGTTCCTACAAATTGCATTATACCCAATGATATCAATAAGCAATTGATCGTTGTAAGAGAGGGACATGCTCTGTTTACCAATGTAGAAACGGGGATAAGAGAGGCAAATAATGTGCAGATCACAAAGGGCGTAAACCCGGGTGATACAATTGTAGTTACAGGTGTGCTTTTTGCCCGCCCAGGAAGCCCGCTTAAAGTAAGAAGTGTGAAAAACCTGGACAAAGTGGCAAATACGCAAGCCCAGTAATATAAAGAAATGGCAACATCTAAAAAGAATGTCGATGCTGCATACACATAAAATAATACCTGCACAAATAGTATGAATATATCAGAACTTTCACTGAAGAGGCCGGTTTTGGCAACGGTGATGAACCTTATCATCATTTTATTTGGCGTAGTAGGGTTCACATTTTTAGCCGTAAGGGATTACCCGGCCATTGATCCGCCGATTATTTCAGTCAGCACTTCATATACAGGAGCAAATCCTGATATCATAGCTAACCAGATAACCGAACCGCTTGAAAAGCAGATCAACGGTATTCCCGGCATTCGTACCATCTCTTCTTCCAGCACACTTGGAAACAGCTCGATAACGGTAGAGTTTAACCTTGGTGTTAACCTCGAAGCTGCAGCCAGCGATGTAAGAGACAAGGTAAGCCAGGCTACAAGAAATTTACCCTTAGATATTGATGCTCCGCCGGTAGTTACAAAAGCCGATGCAAACAGCGACTTTATATTAATACTGGCTGTGCAAAGCCACGACAAAAGCCTGATGGAACTGAGCGATTATGCAGAGAATGTTTTGCAGCAGCAGTTGCAGACAATTAATGACGTAAGCTCGGTAAACATTTTTGGCCAGAAGCGCTATGCCATGCGGGTATGGATAGACCCGGATAAGATGAACACTTACAACGTAGCCTTTACCGATGTGAACAATGCCTTAAACCAGGAAAATGTAGAGCTGCCGCCGGGAAAGATCTATGGCAACAATACCGAGATGACTATCAGAACATCGGGCAGGCTTACATCAGAAAAGCAGTTCAGGGATTTAATTATTAAAGAAGACAGCTCTGGCATTGTACGGCTAAATGATGTGGCTAAAGTAGAATTAGGCCCTGAAGTAGAAGAGCAAAGCTGGAAATATAATGGAGTAAATGCCGTAGGTCTTGCTATTGTGCCTCAACCGGGAGCAAATAATATAGCTATTGCGGATGCATTTTATAAAAGATTAGACGATATTAAGAAAAGTAATAAGTCTGATTTTGAATTCAATGTACTTATCGACAATACACAAACCATCCGGCAGTCTTTATCGGAAGTGAAGGAAACACTCATCATATCATTTGGACTGGTGGTGCTGGTAATTTTCTTTTTCTTTCGCAACTGGTTAATTGCCATTCGCCCTTTAATTGATATTCCCATCTCGCTGATCGCTACCTTTTTCATCATGTACATAGCCGGATTTTCTATCAACATTCTTACGCTTCTCGGAATTGTTTTGGCGACTGGCCTGGTGGTAGATGATGGTATCGTTGTAACAGAAAACATATTCAGAAAGATAGAAGAAGGAATGTCGGTACCACGGGCAGCGCTTGAAGGAAGTAAAGAAATATTTTTTGCGGTCATTTCTACCTCGCTAACCCTTGCCGTTGTGTTTATGCCGGTGATTTTTTTACAGGGGTTTGTGGGCAGACTATTCCGGGAATTTGGTGTGGTGCTTGCTTCCGCCGTTTTAATCTCTGCGTTTGTTTCCCTTACTATTACGCCGGTTCTAAATGTATATCTTACCAGGAAGAACAGCAGTCATGGAAAGTTTTATGAAAAGACAGAACCTTTTTTCCAGGGAATGGAAAACGGCTACAAACGAATACTGACAGCATTTATGAAGATACGCTGGGCGGCCTGGGTAATCATCGCTTTATGCGGTTTGATCATCTGGTTTACATTAGGCAGTCTGAAAAGCGAAATTGCACCTCTTGAAGACCGCAGCAGTATACGGTTTGCAGTAACGGCACCCGAAGGAGCAAGTTATAATTACACAGAAAAGATATCTGACCAGATCTCTAATTACTTATACGACTCCATACCCGAGCGTGATTTTGTGTTCTCGAGAACACCTGCAGGAGGTACAGTAAATACTGCACAGCCGAGAATTGGATTAATACCTTCAGAGCAAAGAATAAGAAGCCAGGATCAGATTGCCAACGATCTGCAGGCAAAAATGAAGCGGTTTAACGATGCCCGCATTTTTGCCATTCAGGAACAAACGATTGCTGTTGGCTCGGGTTCAAAGACAAGCTTACCCATTCAGTTTGTTTTGCAGAACCAGGATCTTGACAAACTAAAAGACGTTATTCCTAAATTTTTGGAAGAGGCGAGAAAAGACAAGACTTTCTCTAATGTGGATGTAAACCTGAAATTTAATAAACCGGAGATACAGGTAACTGTAGACAGGATGAAGATAAGGGACATTGGTCTGTCGACCAACGATGTTATCTCTGCTTTGCAGGCGGCTTTCAGCGGAGGGCGGCTTGCTTATTTTATTATGAATGGCTTTCAATACCAGGTGATTGCCCAGGTAGAAAGGACAGACAGAAATGCACCGCAGGATATTTCGAAGTTATATGTAAGAAACAGCAAGGGACAAAACATCCCATTAAGCGCTGTGGTGCATATACAGGAAAGCAGCAGTCCATCAACACTATTCCATTTTAACAGGTACAAGGCAGCTACTATATCCGCTTCACTTTCAGAAGGCAAAACAATTGGCGATGGCATTAAGTCTATGCAGGCAATTTCATCTAAATTACTTGATGTTACTTTTCAGACAGCTTTAAGCGGATCTTCGAGAGATTATGCAGAGAGTTCTTCCAATATTCTTTTTGCCTTTGGCCTTGCGCTGGTGCTTATTTACCTGGTATTAGCTGCCCAGTTCGAAAGCTTTCTCGATCCGTTTACCATCATGTTTACTGTACCGCTTGCTATGTCAGGCGCGCTATTAAGCCTGTGGTTATTCAACATGACCCTTAATATTTTCTCTGAGATAGGAATGATCATGTTAATTGGTCTTGTAACCAAAAACGGGATTCTGATCATTGAATTTACAAACCAGAAAAGAGAACAGGGAATGTCAAAAACGGAAGCTGTAATAGAAGCGGCTCAGCAGCGTTTGCGGCCTATTCTAATGACAAGCCTCGCAACTTCACTCGGCGCTTTACCTATTGCGCTCAGTCTTGGCGCCGCATCTACCAGCCGTGTTCCTTTAGGAGTGGTCATTGTGGGCGGTATCCTGTTTTCTTTGATCCTTACCCTGCTTGTTATTCCTGCGATTTATACTTTTATTTCGGGTGAGCATAGTAAAGATAAGAATCAGCAATACGAAGATTTG
>CAXUMK010000018.1:8859-25872 GCA_964251885.1 uncultured Segetibacter sp.
ATCATCAACAAAACCTCGAGTAAATCAGAAGCCGGGGTAAAACATACTTTAGCATAAGAAGACCAAGTAATGACATTAAAAAGATTTTTTACAATTACAACAGGAGCAACTATACAATTTTGCTTGCTCCTCTGCTCTCTTTCATTTTTTGCATTAAAAGGCAACTCGCAGCGCATTCTTACGTTGCCCGATGCAATCAATATTGCACTTCAAAAGAGCTATAATATTCAGATCGCTAAAGATAATATCGACATTAACCGCATCAATAATAACATTGGTATAGCCGGCGGATTACCTTCTGTTAATGGCAGTATTACCGAAAACGAATCTTTAGGCAGCCTTAACCAAAAACTAAGTAACGGAAGCAATACCAACAGAAACAACACCGGCAGCAATGCCGCCGCGGCCGGAGTTACCGGTAGCTTTTTGTTATTCAATGGCTTTCGTGTATTTGCCACCAAAAGCAGGCTTGCCGAACTGGAAAAGCAAAGCAGGCAATTGCTGAATGAGCAGATACAAAATACTATAGCTGCTGTTATGGTAAAATATTATGACATCGTAAGACAGCAAAACTATATCAAAGCCATTGAGCAAACGATTGCAGTAACACAGAAAAGAAAGGATATTGAGGATGTGCGCCAATCTGTAGGTCTTGCCAATAATGCAGACACCTGGCAGGCGCAGATAGACCTGAATACCAGCATAGAGGAACTTCAAAACGAGCAGTTGATACTTGACCAGGATATTACAGACCTTATAAACCTGATAAGTGAAAAGCCGGGCACACAATACGTTATCAGCGACACGATCACTGTAGATTCAAGCCTTCATTTTGACAGCATCCTTAGCGCTATTCAATACAATCCACAATTACAGGCTGCTTCTTCGCAAATAACGATCAATGAATGGATAGAAAAGGAAACGGCTGCACAGCGTTATCCGTCTGTTCGTTTAAACGGAGGTTACAATTACAGCCGCAGCCAGTCAAGCGCAGGTCTTACTTTGCTCAACCAGGCTTATGGTCCTTTTGTTGGCTTAGCTGTCACCATCCCAATATATAACGGCGGCATTTTTAAACGCCAGCAGCAGGTAGCAGCTATCAATACAAATATTTCGCGGATACAATTAGAAAGCGCACAAAATGACCTGCAAACCTCAGCCGTAAGAAACTGGCAGGCATACCAGAATATTCTTCAGCGCCTGCAATCTGCCCGTCAAAACTACCAGCTTGCAACCGACCTTGTGCAGCTAAATTTGCAAAAGCTGCAGTTAGGCAATGCGACCATTATCGATTTCAGGGTTGCACAGCAAAGTTTCCAGGAAGCCGCTTACCAGTTAGTAAACCTCAGTTATGCCGCCAAAGCAGCGGAGATTGAATTGAAAAGATTAGCAAGTCAGTTGGGGGTGTAGGGCTATTGTATACTTTAAGCCGTATAAAAACGTGCAATGCATTTTATGAGCCGGGCTGTATTACTACTATTTTTCATCGTTGCGTCGCACACTTCCTCTGAAGGTACTTATTTCGGCAAAAGAGAGCCGTCATTGCGAGGAGGAACGACGAAGCAATCCACCGCCAACTGTCAACCTGATTGTGCAGGGGATTGCTTTGTGCCCCGCAATAACGAACGATAGAACTTTCAAAAGGACAACCACAAAAGCAACGATGAAATGCACCATATCTGAACAGCATAAGCAATCTGTTACAGATACCGCCATAAAAAATTTTATTACCTTAGTAACGGATAGAAAAGAGAAAGAAAAAACCTTATTACCTTATCATTAAGTCATGAACAAAAATACCACATTCTATATACTCATTTTGTTTTGATAACTCAAAATCCCACGCCTTCGATTCCTGAAAAAAATCGTAAGATATAAGGTAATAAGGTTAGTTATTTTTGGGCAACCATATTGTGTTACTAAGGTAATAAGGTTATATGTTGTTATTAAAATCCATGCACTACTTGTCCCATTTACAAGAAATTTATAAGGCGGGAAGCAATGTCATTAACTTAAGAATGTTGTATAGATAATGCAGGGGTGTAAAAGCTGCTATGAAAAGATGCGGCACAAGAGAGTGACACAACCGGAGCAGAAGAAAGAACAAATGTTGGCACACCAAAAAAACCTTAAGATAATCACATTAAGGCGGGAAGTATAAAATGAACAAAGTTTTAAAATACTCAGCTCAGCTTTTCTTTATAATTATCCCGCACATGTTTATTAACGTAAGTAGTTAATCCCTTTCCGGCTATGGCTAATATTTTCATATTCTCAACATCCTCTTTTCCTGGCTTTATATAGTCGTATAAGTAAGCGCTTCCATCTTTGAATTTTAGAATAATCCCTTCATCAATAATGTTATAAGCAGAAACTCCGGCGTTTCCTGAACCTTTGTATTTTTTCATAGCGGGATGATAGATTATTGCACTTACGTACATTACATAACAGAATTAGCAAAGCTAATTTACCTGCAAAGACGTTCTATAATACTTACATGCTGCGGAAATTGAAATGATAAGCTTTGCTTATCAGTCATTTCAAAATCCTGGAAATCAAAGCCGGGAGCAACAGTACAACCAGCAAGAGCAAATTCGCTTTCACGGGCAGGTTCGGCGGCGAACCACGTTGAGGCAGGAACTACGAACTGGAATGTTTCACCTGCTTCTATATTAGCGCCAAGTTGAATGCACGAATAGCTTCCGTTATTTTCAATGATATGAATAAGCAGCGTATCTCCTGCATAAAAGTGCCAACATTCATCACTTTTTATACGGTGAAAAGCAGAGTAGTCGCCCTGCTGCAACAGGTAATAAATAGCAGTGGAGAAGCTGCGTGAACCAGTGAAGCGTGCAGGTAAAGAGTCGGCCGCAACGATCTCATCTGCACGGTAAGTTTCTTTAAAATAACCGCCCTCGGGGTGCGGTTGCAATTTCAGGTGATTTATAAAAAAAGCAGCGTTCATTCAATTGTTTTATTAGTGTTTTCAATTTACTCCATAAAATGTCATTCTCATAGAATCTGCTTTCATTTCTCTTTTCAACCCAATCGGTTTTACTAATACCCGAATTGTGCTAACTACGTTTTCTCTGCAATCTTTAAAAAGAAGTGTGCGTTTTAATAATGTTACCAGCGTGTAACACGGTTTTAAAGTCCAATATCCAAATATCCAATATCCAAATTTTATCTCATGAAAAACCTATTGCAACTCGCATTAGCATTACTACTGTTTTGCTCCTGCAGAAAAGTCGATGAATTCGCAAAAACCCCGGGTAAAGTTGTATCGGAAGGACATTCTTCCTCAGTTCAAAACTTAGGACATGTTTTTTCCGGTACAAACATTGCCTGGAAACTTCACCCGCTCGATCCCAACAATACTCCTTTATTTACCGACTTACCTAATCAATCAAATGGCTACTGTCTTTTAATGATCGACAACGGTAAGATGGATGGCCTTACTCCTATCAATGCTTTCAGATTTGTCGCGGTCAATATGCAAACTATGTCATCCAAAATCATCCCGGTTAAAGGCCCTGATGGCAACCCTGCAAATTATTCTTTGGGAAGAATTGTATGTTATGTATTCGGAACAGATAAAAAGTTTTATGTAGCTACGCAGGGTGGTGGCGGCCATCTTATACAATATGATCCAAATGCGCAAACTGCAGTTGATCTTGGTCAACCATTCAAATACGGTAATGCTGTCCTCGATATTTTTACTTTAAATGTAGGCACCGATGGTGCGTTATATGGTGGTTCTTTTGGGGGTGATGGCCAGGTGATGACTTTCAGATACGACTACAAACGTTTTTATGTAGATGCAACTACACTTGATAATACATCGCGTTATGTAACCGCAGTCTCAGGTGACAGCAGGTATACCTATGCTGTTTGCGGAAAAAACAACTGGTTCTTATATTCCATTGACAGGCAAACCGGAGAAAAAAGAACGCTTAAAACCAATTTGGGACCTAATGTAAGTATAGATCTTTCAAGCAATACAGATGCTGCTTATGCGCATTCGGTAGCAACACACTATCGCCTGTCAGGTTTTAATATAACAGCTTTGCCAGAATATATAAGACCTTCAACTGACAGGGTGGTTTACACTCCGTATTCGGAGATTGATCCAAATGTGCCCCAGGTGTTTTGGAACGATGCGTGTAAAGCAGTAATATACAAATTACACAATGGGCAAACGGGTTCTATAAATGTTGATGGCCTGCAGGAAGACATTTACCCCACTTCGGGGCCGATGATGTACTTCAACAATAAGTTATATCTCGTTTGTTATAAGCAAGGCCTTTTAGGCGCATATACTCCCGGTGAAGGCTTTCAGAAATTAGGTTGCACCAGCATGGGTATTCAAAGTATGGTAGCGCCTCCTGCAACCAGCGCCGATGCCGGCAAAATATATCTTGCAGGTTATCCAAAAGGCGAGTTACTTCAGTATTCTCCTTCACAAGACTGGTCGGTAAATATTGCCGGTTTTATAAACTCAAACGGCGGTTTTGCAACTACCAGTTCAAATCCCAAACAAAGCGCTCTTTTCCAGAATGCAGATGCATCGGGCACCAATGGTTCAATGAGCCTGATGGGAATTGAATATACCAAAAACGGTTATATAGCAGGTGGCGGCAACAACGACCGTATCACCGTTTCTTCAGGCCGTGAGCTTAGTATGAGCAGTTTTAAAAATGGTAATGTGCGCAACCTTTACCTGCCTGAGTTTTCTAATTATGAATTTCAGTCAATGTGCCTTTCAAAAGACAGCAATTATGCTTTCATTGGTGCAGTGCCTCACAGCGGAAATGTAGAAAGGCTGTATAAATACGACCCGGCTGCAAACCGTATTGTTGCCTCATGGGACATACCTTTATGGGACGACATGTACAGCAACCTATGTGTTTTAAACAACGATTTGCTGGTGGGCTACTGCGGTGAAAGCATATTCATTTTTGACACGAAAACAGGGAAAATAATTTGGAAAGAGCCTTTGGGAAGAGGACAAAAGATTTATTCAATCACAATGGGTCCCGACAATTCAGTTTACATTGATTATATGTACAATTCAGCGGTTAGCTTTAAAATCAGTAAGTACAATTTCGATGTAAGCAATCCTTCAGCTATTAAAGCGGTAACAACTTTAGTTGCAGAGTTTGCAGACCAGGACAATGATGAAAGAAGCAAGCCTTCAGGAATGCTTGTATCGCCAACAGGCATAACAGGAAGTTACGATTTGTATGTGTCAGGTTTAAACTCTCTGTACAAGGTTAGAATTTAAGAGTTTTCATGGGTACGGATATAGGACGAGGCTGTCGCTGGGAAGCGGCAGCCTCAATTTTTTTGTACTAAATTTCCATTATACTTCTCGCGGGATAAGAAAGTGCAGTATTTTTTTTGGAACCGGGCTGCATTACTATTATTTTACATCGTTGCGTCGCACACTTTTACTTTTGTTCATTATTCAACAATGCACTACTTGTCCCTTTTTCGGGAATCTTATTCGGCGAGCAGTATAACTTAAAAATCAAGAGGTTCCTTTTGATCATTTTTATACTAATCAGGCTTACTTTAGCAAGAAAAAAGCTTAGAGTTTAAAAAAAAATAAAATATTGCTTATTTCAGTACTTCGAAAATACTAAGTTCAATATTACATACCATTATCACTTTTTATACTACCATATAAATTATTACCATTTTGGAACAATCAATTTCCTGGACGGAAAGTCAGATAAAAAATGAACAGTTTTACGACAAGCTGTACTCGAAAGTAAACATTGATAGTATTTTAAATAAGCTTAAAAATAGAGACGCGTATCTGCACAAAGCGATCCGTACTTTTACAAGCTTTGCAGGTTTTTATTATGGAAATTTTGAAAATCAACTTGCCGATAAAAGAGTGCTGGAGCTGGGTTGCGGAGATTGCGTAAATGCTGCTTTAATGGCTGCGCTTGGTGCAGAAGTAGTGGCAAATGATATTTCAACGAAGTCTGGAAGGATAATAGAGGAGTTAAACAGGCAGTTCGCTTTTAAATATCCCATTAGATTTATTTATGGCGATTTTCTTCAATCCAATATTCGTCAAGATTATTTTGACATAGTTGCAGGGAAAAATTTTATTCATCACCTGACCAGTGAGCAGGAAGTGGAATTTACTAAAAAAATAGTCTCTATTTTAAAACCTGACGGTTTGGTCAGATATTTTGAACCCGCAGAAAACAGTAAGATTTTGGATTATATACGCTGGATAATTCCTGTTCCCGGAAGACCTTCTATGCTTCAAAAAGTAAAATTTACGTTATGGAAAAACAATGATCCGCACCCTCAAAGGGACAACAGCTATCGCAACTACTTAAAAATAGGAAATAGCTTTTTCCATAAAACAGAAATAGTTCCGATCGGAGGAATTGAAAGGTTTAACAGGATAATACCGCTCGGTAGCTTTAATTATAGATTTAGACGCTTTGCGTTGAGGCTGGAGAAGTTTTTACCTTATAGCTTCAATTTATTCATTGCCCGCAGTCAAACCATTACTTATACAAATCCCATAAAAGGCAGCTAACTTTTGCTTGCATTTAGTACCTTAAAGAGTGAAAAAAAAAGTTTTCACTATCATAACTGTTTCCGGAGCATCATTCAGGTTTTTGCCATTCCTTCAGTATTAGCCCATTGCTCATTTGAAAAAAACCTAAAAAATTGAATATTAAAAGTAAGCTTCCCAATGTTGGCACCACCGTTTTTACCACAATGAGTCATCTGGCAATTCAGTACAACTCGGTAAACCTCGGCCAGGGTTTCCCCGATTACGCGATGAGTGAAGAACTGGTTGAACTGGTGGCGAAAGCCATGCGTAGCGGAATGAACCAATATGCCCCGATGGCTGGTTTACCGGTATTGCGCGAAAGAATAGCAGAAAAAGTACATAATCTCTACCAGACCCAAATAAACCCTGAAACGGATATAACCATCACCCCCGGCGGAACGTATGCAATTTATACAGCTCTAACCACTGTATTGCAGCCGGGAGATGAGGTAATCGTTTTTGAACCGGCCTACGACAGTTACATTCCAAATATTGAAGTCAATGGGGCGGTTCCTGTTTTAATCCCGCTTCAGTTTCCGGGTTACTCTATTCCCTGGCAGGAAGTTAAAAACAGGATTACGTCACGAACCAAAATGATCATGATAAACTCGCCTCACAACCCAACGGGCAGTGTCATAAGCAAATACGATATTGAGCAACTAAGAGAAATAGTAAAAGATACCAACATCTTTATTTTAAGCGACGAAGTATATGAACACCTCATCTTTGACGGCAAGCAGCATGAAAGTATTTTGCGGCATCCCGATCTATTGCAAAGAAGTTTTGTTTGCTTTTCATTTGGCAAAACCTATCACAGCACCGGCTGGAAGATGGGTTACTGCATCTCATCACCTTATCTAATGCAGGAATTTAGAAAAGTTCACCAGTACAATTGCTTTTCTGTGCATACTCCTGCCCAGGCGGGTTTAGCCGAATATTTGCAAAACCAGCAGGCTTATTTGCAATTGCCGGCATTTGTTCAGGGCAAAAGAGATTATTTTAAAAAATTGATGAGTGCTACGCCTTTTAAACCTTTACCCAGTTATGGAAGCTATTTTCAGTGCTACAGTTATGCAGCTTTAAGCGATGAAGACGATAAAGAATTTTGTATAAGACTGACGAAAGAATACGGAGTAACGCCTATACCGGTTTCAGCGTTTTATAAGGATGGAAAAGATGATAAGGTGATCCGCTTTTGTTTTTGTAAAAAAGAAGAAACTTTAGAAAAGGCTGTTGAACGGCTTATTGCATTCAAAAGCTGATAATGGTACAAACAAAAAAACCAATCAGTAAATGAAAGGTTTTTAGGGATGGATTTTAAATTAGGAATGGATTTTAAAAGAGTGTTTAAATAAGGGTTTAGAGTCCTGGTAAGGTTAGGAAGAAAAGGAAGGTTGTTTTTTAATTGACTACAAATATAGATCACTGCAATCAGGGCTATCATTAAACCTCGATTAAATATACTTAAATTAATATAAAAATTATCTGCATTTATAAGAAGTCTAAAAAAAGCTTCTTTTCAGCTTATTCTTTTTTTGAGGTGCTAACTATAAAAATGAAAACCCTACTTTAAATAGGGTTATAACAACCCCTGAAGGGTTAAATATTTAGCCTCCTTTGTAATGCATATTTTTCGTCAAAGCTTTAATAATACCTCAAAATGTATTTATGCTGCAGTTTCATGTTCTTCTGCATTTGAAGAAACCCTGTTTTTTTGTACTAAAATTTTTTGATCGAGAAATTGCTGTAAGTACTCATTACTTTCTAATTAAACGGTCAGTTTTTCTTTTTCAAACTATTTATTCGCGCAATCTTTGTTATTCAACCCTTTTAGGGTTGTTAAAATTAATTTCTTATACCACGGGTTTCACCCGTGGCTATTTTTGTTTAAGCCCTTTGAGCCTGGAAGTAGCGAATTAGTGATACGGCAAATTTTTAATTTTTGTTTTAAAATTGATTATCACCTTAAAATAAGAATTAGTCGGCTTTTCCCATCTTTCAAATATGTAATTGAAAAAGCGTTAACAAGTTTTGCTAAATCGCTTAGAGAAAGAAGCCAAATCAGTATTTCTATTCTTTTCATCCCTCTATTTTACCGTTCATCATTTTCAAAAAATTTATTTTTTTAGCTAATTCTGCTGAAACCCTTACTGGTATTGGCTTTTGTGTTATAGCTACTAATGCCTGCTGCCAGCTACTAAAAAAAATATGGTACTTTATATTGCATAGTACTAAAATTGTTGCATCTTTGTGTTGTTGAAGGAAATAGTAGTAAGATAAAAGTCGCAAGAAGTAAGATAAAAGCCGCAGTAAGTAAGAAAAGAAGATAGAAGATTTGAAGGGAAAATGAGATGACAGATTGCAGATGACGGATGACAGATGACGGATGACTGAAGAAAGGAATTACTGGCAGCCAGGAAAAAAGGGCGGAAATAAAAGATGAAAGATGACGGATGACAGGAATTAGCGGCAGCCGGGGAAAAAAGATAAAAATAAAAAGGGAAACAGGGGAAGTAAAAAGTTGAATAGAGCGATACAAGTACAAGGGAGTGACACAACGATGTAACAGCAAAGAGATAAAGCTGACAAACAAAAAAAATTAAAAATAAAACGGCTTGCAACATGATTGAGTGAAAGCAAGCCACAAAAACTCCGGTTATGAATATAGATAACACACAAAGCCAGATGCGGAAGGGAGTATTGGAGTTTTGCATTCTGTCCATCATTCGCCAGGGGGAAGCATACCCCAGTGATATAGTGGAGAAGATGAAAGCTGCTAACCTGAATATTCTGGAAGGTACACTGTACCCATTGCTGACAAGGCTGAAAAATGCGGATTTTCTAATGTATCGCTGGGTGGAAAGCAACAGCGGTCCCCCACGCAAATACTTTAGCATGACAGAGAAGGGTCTTGCTTTTTACGGTGAGCTTGAAGCTACCTGGAACGAACTGGCTAACGCAGTCAATACGCTAACGGCAAGAGCACAAACCACAAATACTTCTGACAACCAACTTTAACCAACCACGCGGATAACGCACAACACGTTAAAAACGCACAAAAATTGAATTATGAAAAAGGTAATTAACATAAACTTTCAGGGCAGGGTGATACCGATAGAAGAAACTGCCTATGATATGCTTACAAGATATGTTGAAAGCCTCCGGGTGTTTTTTGCTAACGAGGAGGGCAAAGATGAAATTATAAATGATATTGAAGGTCGTATAGCCGAACTTTTTGGCGAAACCCTTAAAAAAGGCAGCACCTGCATAACCGATGCAGACGTAAACACCATTATCAACAGCATGGGCCGCCCTGAAGACTTTGAGGCTGATGAGGAAAAAGTACATTCTAAGTTGGGCGGACAAAGCAGCAGCAATAGCAATAGCTATGAGCAAGCTAAAACAGCAGGCAGAGGCAGGTTGTACCGCGATGAAAACCATAAATTTCTCGGTGGTGTCTGCAGCGGCATTGCCAATTACTTTTCTGTTGACCCAATCATTATCAGAATTCTGTTTGCATTGTTTGTCGGCATCACCTTTATTCCTTATTTAATCCTTTGGATTGCGGTGCCATCGAGCTCTTCTTTGGTGATTGGAGCGCAAAGAAAACGTTTGTTTAGAGATACGGATACAAAAGTGATTGCCGGCGTTTGCAGCGGGCTGGCTCAATACTTTTCGGTGCAAATATGGGTACCCCGCATTTTGTTTCTGATACCATTCTTTTCTTTTGTTTTTCGCTGGGGACATTGGGGCTGGTGGGATTTTCCTCACTTCCTGAGTTTCTCTTTTAGTCCCGGCTCTATCTTCATTTATATTATTCTTTGGCTTGTGTTGCCCGAAGCTAAAACCGCAGCAGACAAACTGGAGATGAAAGGTGAAAAAGTAGATTTAAATACTATTAAAACTACAATACAGGGTGACCTCGAAGGTTTTAAAGACCGTGCACAGCAGCTTGGAAGCGACTTGAAAGAACGTGCACAGTCAATGGGTGAAGAAATCAGCAGCGCAGGCAAAAGGTTTGGAGCCGAGGCAGGTGCAGCAGGCAGGCGCACCGGCGGCGGAGCAGGTCACGTGATAAAAGTAATTGTAAAAGTGTTTGTGTACTTTTTTCTGGGGTGCATTTTGCTATCTGTAGTAGGCAGCTTGTTTGCAGTGGGGGTGGTTTTAACAGGATTATTACCAGCTTACTCGTATGTGCTTGACAGCCGTTACCAGGAAATTCTCGCATGGTGTTCTCTCGTCTTCTTTGTCTGGGTTCCGGTAATAGCCATTGTAACCTGGATTATAAGAAAACTGACAGGCAAAAAGGGAAACAGCGGCATTATCAGGCTGACATTTCTTTCGTTTTGGATATTAGGAGTCATTTGTTTTGTGAACCTGATAATTTCTATAAGCAGTGAGTTCAGGTATCGCAATTATCCTGCTGAAGAAACTGTAAAGCTGTCTAATCCTAAAATCAATAAGCTTGAAATAAAAACAGCTTCTTTTGGAAAGTATTACAACCAAAACTGGCTGCGGTTAGAACCATTCGCTTCATTTGATGATGATACTGTGTATGTAAGAAATGTGAGGTTAAGAATTGTAAAATCAAATACCGACAGTTTTAGAGTATTCATGGTTAAAATGGCAAATGGAAGCAGCAAAGCCGAAGCTGAAGAAACTGTTTCAAAAATGAATTACAACATAGTACAAACAGACAGCACGCTTTTATTAGACAGAGGTTTGGCTATAACGAAGCAGGGGAAATTTCGCAACCAACAGGTAATTGTAACTGTAGCAGTGCCGGTAGGTAAAAGAATATTTATTAACGAAAATGTTGGCTGGGGCGACGATGTGAGAGTAAACATGGGCCGCGACAATGATTTCTGGGATTGGGAGAATAACATGGAGTCTGTTTCACTGCACTGGAGTCATGATGTAGAGTATGTAATGACTCAAAAAGGACTGGAAAGAACGGATAAAGTAAAAGATGAAAATGACGATAATAACGACAACGAAGGAGATAACGGCAATGAAACAATAGAGCAATTTAGAAAAAGCAAAGAACAGATGCAGCGTGAAAAAGAGCAAAAGCTGAAAGAATTGCAGCAGATAGACAAAGAATTGCAAAATGCCGACAGCACCCGTTACGACAGTTCACGTTACCATTATCGTCCTGCAGCACCAGCCGAATTGCCTGCGCCAAAACAGAAACAGGTAAAAGCTCCCGAAAAAAGTACCGCAACTGCCGATGTTCCCGGAATAAGCGATATGCTGATGATAAAGTTTGCATTATAAAGTAGGTTGAAGTTGGGAAAAGGGCTGTGCCGCACGTATTGGGCAGAGCCCTCCCTCTTAAAAAAGTCTCCTGATTTCGGGAGGCTTTTTTTGTTTACATCATTTGCAATTTCATCAACATCGTTTCTGCTAAGTTCTGCGAATGAACTAATTTCAATTATAAAGCGAGCTTAAGCCATTGAATAACCCTTCTTCAATAAGGGAGAGTATAAAATTCAGCTAAAATAAAATGTTCCTTATTATGAATAAGTCTGCATCAATGGCAATCTTACTGCTTATCACCCTGTCTCTTTCATCTGTCGCGCAGAACCAGGGAAGTGCATCTAATCCTTATGTGTTGAACCCTTCTCCCACTACGGTAGTTTGGGGTAACTATTGGTCTGAGACGCCCCCTGTGCTTCGTATCAAATCGGGCGATTACGTAAGGGTGCATACATTAATTACCTCTACTCCCGAACGGTTAGAAGGGGCTGGAGTTTTGCCCGATCAGGTAGAAAAGGAATTGCGTAATGTGCAAACAGTTAAGGATCGCGGACCGGGAGGCCATGTGCTTACCGGGCCTGTTTTTATCGAAGAAGCTGAACCGGGCGATGTACTTGAAGTTAAAATTGCTTCTATCGATCTGGCTATTCCTTATGGTTATAATGCAATCGGGCAAAACGGTTTTTTATCTGATGAAATCTTTGACCGTTCTATGCGCATTATAAACTTTGATAAGAAAAAAATGACGGGTCATTTTGCGGATGGTATAGAAATTCCGTTACATCCCTTTTTTGGAAGCATGGGAGTAGCGCCGCCAAAAGAAGTTGGTAAGTGGAACAGTGCACCACCGTGGATAAATGCAGGCAATCTTGATAACAAAGAGTTAGTAGCAGGATCTTCACTTTTTATTCCGGTTTATGTAAAAGGGGCATTGTTTGAAATTGGCGATGGCCATGCCGCGCAGGGCAATGGTGAGGTAGATATAACTGCTATTGAAACATCGCTGATAGGAAACCTTCAATTCATTGTTCACAAAGGAAAAAAGCTTTCGTGGCCAATGGCAGAAACAGCTACTCATATTATAACCATGGGATGCGACAGAGATCTGAATGCAGCTGCTCACATTGCGGTTCGCCAAATGATCAGTTACCTGATGGATGAGAAAAAGTTGTCAAAGGCAGATGCTTATATGCTTAGCAGTGTAGCCGCAGACGTAAACATTACTCAGTTGGTTGACGGTAATGTAGGCGTTCATGCCATGTTGCCAAAGGCAATCTTTGTAAAGAAATAGTACAAATGATAAGTACCAGCGCAAAAAATACTGGCTACTAAGCCATCAGGCAGTTATAGTTGCCAAGGCAATGTCTTAAGGTAAAGTTTTTTGGGTGGACAAACATTTGTTCTTTCTTCATCTCCGGTTGTGTCACTCCCTTGTACAGCATCTTTCCATAGCAGCTCATACCAATGACTACTAAATGACTCAATGACTCACTTATACCGCATCTTTCCATAGCAGCTCATACCAGTGACTACTAAATGACTTATTGACTAAATGACCTAATGACTTATTATGCCTGTAACTACTTTTTATTATTAAGAAATAAGCGACAATTTAGAACGCAGCCAATAAATACATGCTGAAGACGTTGTCTCTAAGTATATTTATACTCCTAATTATAATACCAAATGTAATCTTATGCCTCATCGCAACATTATAACTGAAAATTCTGAAGAAGAAGTTTGGAAGGCAATAGCCGGTCAATTAAACAGTAAAGAAGATAATCTTGATTATACAGCTCAGTTTACTACCCAAAACCATTGCGTTACTTTAGATATAGATATTCATCCTGACCGCGTTTACGATGACGAAGATGTAAAACCGCTTACTTCGTTTTCTACTCCACTTCCCGACGAAACCAGCTTTAGGTTTAGGATCGAGAAGCAAAGCCTGAAGCACGAAATAGGAAAGCTTTTTGGAATGCAGGATGTGATCATTGGCCATCCTGCATTTGATAAAAGATTTTTAATACAAAGCAACGATGAGGCTAAAGTGAAAGATATTTTTTCAAATGCTGAGGTATCTGCTACACTATTACAACACCCGGTTGATGATTTTGAGATCAGGGAACATAAAATTGGGGCAAACAAAGAAATCGTTTTCCGGTTAAACCTCGAAGGTGGAATAACAGAACCTGCTGCATTAAAAGACATATTTCAATCTTTTAAAACTGTGCTGAATACACTGAAGTAATTTCGTAGGTAATCCGCTCTGCTTAGCGTTTACCCACAGGACGATTTTCTGCTTTTTAAGAAATATGTAAGCTAAAAGTGAAATAAGAAACAATAAAAAAAGCTTCAAAATTGAAGCTTTTTTTATTTGTGACTGTGGTGTGAGCCGGGATCGAACCGGCGACACAAGGATTTTCAGTCTTAAAAAATATGGTTTAATTTGGTTTAATTTGGACTAATATAATTGATTATCAATGCTATTCAAGTCATACAAAAACATCAGATAACAGGTGAAACCGGCAAATGTTGTAGTATTGTTGTAGTAAAGTTGTAGTAAATCTGAACGGGTTTACCTTTATTGGTTTCATAAATAAATGTTCTCAAGTCGCGTCTGATATCGTCTATCCGCATCCAACGAAGTTTAATAACAATTATTTTTATTTCATATTAACTACATGAAATATCAGCACTATATCTTGTAATTATTTTGCTGTTGTAGTAATATTGAGAGATGGCATCGGTCAAAATAATTCTGCGAAAAGAAAAGAAACATGATGGCACTTATCCGTTAGCCATTCGCATTACGAAAGATCGCAAGTCCTCTTATATTTATCTGGAATACAGCATTAAAGAAAGTGACTGGGATTCTAAAAATCACTGTGTAAAAAAATCGCATCCCAATTCCGTGCGTTTAAATAATCTTCTGCTTAAAAAGCTTTCCGACGCTAATAATCATTCTTTAGAGCTTGAAGCAAATAAAACGCACATATCCTCTCAAACGGTAAGGCAAAAGATAAAACCGGCTGCGACAAGCGGCTTCTTTGCCCAGGCGCAGCTTTATCTTGACCGTCTCAAACAGGATGGAAAATATAATCGCTATACGGCCGATAAATCCCGTATCAAACATTTCAAGGAATTTTTAAAGCAGGAAACCGCCTTCCATGATATTACTGTTTCCCTGCTGGAACGGTTCAAGGCGAGCTTGAAATCCAATAACAAATTATCGGAGCGGACTGCCGTAAACCATCTTGTCGTTGTCCGGTCTGTATTCAGCCAGGCGATTAAGGAAGGCGTTACCGATGATAAACATTACCCATTCGGCAAAGGCAAGGTAAAAATAAAATTTCCAGATTCCAATAAAGTCGGCCTGAATGAAGAGGAAGTCAAAGCACTTGAATCTGTTGCATTGGAAGGCCAGGCCAATCATGCCCGCAATCTCTGGCTGTTCTCTTTCTATTTTGCCGGGATGCGTGTCAGTGATGTTTTGCGTCTTAAATGGTCGGATTTACAGAATGATCGCTTGCATTATACGATGGGAAAGAACACGAAAGGGGGGTCGCTGAAAGTCCCTGATAAGGCTTTAAAGATATTGGAAGAATACAAAGATTTTAAGAAGAATAAGGATGACCTGATTTTCCCTGAACTCGGCGGAGTTGATTTTGAAAATAAGTTTCTAACCCAAAGAACGATTGCCTTTAAAACAAGCGCACTCGATAAATGCCTTAAAAACCATGTTGCGCCGCCGGCCGGGATTGACAAGACCCTGACCATGCACATTGCCCGGCATACTTTCGGCAATCTTTCCGGCGAAAAGATTCCAATTCAAATGCTGCAGAAACTTTACCGGCACTCTTCTATTACGACGACTATCGGGTATCAATCGAACTTCATCCACAAAGAAGCCGACGATGCCTTAGACCTGGTTATAAGTTTTTAGGTTGTTATGGTTGCAGCGAATTTTTTCTTTTCATGGCAAAAATCCTTCCTCTGATAAGAAGCCGAAAATTTAAGATAATACCGCCCTATTTGCTGTAGCCCTGGGACAAACAAAAAGACTTATGAGGTGTCACGACCCAAGGAGTGTCTCCTCATGCCTTTTCTTTACGGAAGGGCGAGTGAAGGAATGAATGCGCGTGAAGGCGCAAAGTAACCGAGATGAGCGTGTGAGGTGGGTTTTGCGGGCAAGGCATGTGCATCACTTGGGCGGGGGTTTGTGAAAAGGGAAAGTGTGCCATGCATGGAAGCAAAGAATAGCAGCGAAGGAGGTGGAATGCAGCCGTAGCGCGCATGAGTGGATGAACTTGCCCTGGAGTGACCGGAGTTAATGACGTCAAACGGAGCGTCGCAAGAATGTATAATCAGGCTAAAAAAGCCGATAACAAAAAATCATAGCGTAGTACCCGATTGCTTTGCAGATTTGATAACTGCTGCGACTTTATCCCAGAATTCCAATTCATATTTGTTCTGTTCTCTTAAGGCGTTTACGTTGTATTTCTGCCCTATCATGTCATGCCTTTCAGCAAGAAATTCTTTCAAGCCCTGTTTGTTATCCTCCTTTATTGAATCAGTATTTGTCAAGCAAAAATTTTTTGCTTGCTTGCCGGCAAAAGCGGCAAGAATTGCTTCTTCTTCGGTGATGCGCCCATAAACTCTTGCTGCACCGGCGTAGACCTTTATCGGGTAGTGTGCTGTAAAATGATTGTCCTGTTCAATGGGAAGGCTTAATTGCCCGCGTACATATTCTAATCGCGATAAAGACAGATGCCCGAATTCAGGTAAACCCATTCCAACATCACACAAGGCAAAAGCCCTGTCATGATTATTTGGGTCAATTTCGCTTAACAGCCAGATGGCTTGTGTATTAGACGTGAAAAGTTTGATAACCGGATAGTTGTCTTTTCTCCGGTTGACGTCAGAGCCGTTCTTCAACAACTGCCGGAACTGAATCTGATTGAAAAAGGGCATCATTTCTCCTTATTAGAATTCAATTTCCATCGAGGGTTGAAGCGCTCTTTCCTTTGAAACTACTGTATCATTGGTGAAAGAATAGTAACCTTCCTTTGTAATAATCAGGTGGTCGAGAATGGCAATTTCAAGCAGTTTTCCGCCTTCGGTGATTTTATCGGTCAACCTGCGATCTGTCTCACTTGGTTTTAAAT
>CAXUMK010000018.1:25892-40117 GCA_964251885.1 uncultured Segetibacter sp.
GGATGATTATGGGCGAGAATGATTCCCGTTGCATTTGCTTTAAGAGCGGCAACAAAGACCAGCCTGGGATCCACGACCGTTCCGGTTATCCCGCCTGTGGAGATTTCGCAGATGCCTAATACCCTGTTTGCTCTATTCAATAACAGGATTTTCGCCTGTTCGATAAAATCAATTTTGTTTTCATTCCACGTGTGTATAAGGACAAGGTAGGCATCTTTGGAATGGATGATGTGAGGCTTATCACTTGCTCTGCCTTCTTGCTTGTAAACCAATTCAATTTCTGCAACCTGGAATAAATTTGATGCATGTTCCGTCATATATTCCTCATTTCACGATAGGAATACATTCATATTACAGTTTTGTCTTCCCGTCAAGAGCAAAGAACAATTTTACAAAGGCAGATGGCAAAACAGTGGACAGTTACAATGCTTAGGTTTTGAATTTTACCAGAAGGTCAGCAGTTCAAGTCTATTCCCTGGTTACATTATAATCAAAATTTTCCTGACTAAAAAGTTAAGGCTTTTTGGCCAGACACGGCAAACATTTTAGCCTTTCTTTTTATCGTATATGTACAAGAGGTGTTTTCAACAATTTCCGAAAAGGACCAAGGTGTGTTTTTGACTTACCGCTTTTGCTATTTGCGAACAAAAGTGGTCTATTCTTTTTTTGTTGAAATTTATTAATTGAGGATTTTATTCAAGAGAATTTTCGCCCATCTCATACTCGTTAAGATTGATCCTCTTTGCCAGCAAGACAAAATTGTTCAAATGCAAAGTATAATAATTGACTTTGTAAAAGATGCCGTCTTGCTTTGCGTGAATGTTAAGGCCGTTTTGGCAGGAATAATTCACTTTCAAATTGTAATTACCAACTGTTATCGTGTTGAGGCTTGCGCTTGCGTCAGATTGCTTTCTTAACCGAAACTCAAACCTGTCCGCATAAGTCATACTTGTAACAACTGCGATAATTGTATTAACGTTATTTTTTAAGGGAGCCTCATAGTTCTGAGGATCCTTGCTATTTACGTAATTAAGACGTTGAGGGATATGTTCAATATTTTTTCGGACACAATTGCTAAGGAAAAAAGTGGTCTCATTATCAATTTCGCTTTTAATTTCCCCTTTAACCTGGGGAGATGCATTAGCAATATCACCGGATAGTTGGATCTTAAATTTTGTAGAAGAAAGCATTACTAACGAATCACGTATAGTTGACGATTTGGTTTCTGATGCCGTAGCATCTATGCTAGCTAAGAGAAAAGCTCGCTTGCTGATTGTATCAATCAATAAAACGTTTCCAAGACTTTTTTGGCCAATATTAATAATTCCCATCTCAGATTCGAACTGTTCAATGTTAGTACAAAAAACAGAAATTTGCCCTCCCTTTTTGCAACCACACACCGAAAAGACGAAAAAGATTAATGTAATATTGCTTAAAAACTTCTTCATAATCATAGATAGTTTAAGTTGATTTTGCGCTTTAATTTGTGCTTCTTTGAATGTTCGCTGTAATTATTCTAATTGTTCTAATAACATTTTTTACTTGTACGGCAGTTTAAATTTAATATTTAATATGATTTTATTATAACATAATAAATAATTTATTTAATTTAATGACGAAAATAAAGGTGTTTCAAATAATGTGTTGTAAAATGAAAGCAGGGTTTTTGTCGATCGTCTATCCAAGCATATTTTTAATTATTATATCACTATCTTTTTTTTCAGAAAGTTGCGTTAACAAAGACAGCAAGGAAGCTTCAGATTCAATACGATCAAAAATTATTAGTGAATTTTCTGCTCTTAACTCCTATTATAATAGAACTTATGTTCTCCAATTTACGGATTCCGTTACAAGGGCACATCCTCCTAAAACAATTTTAATTAACTTAAATAAAATAATTACCTCTATCACTGGGCTTCCAGACGATCAACAAACAATATTAATAAGGTTAATTATTGCTCACGAGTTTATTCACTTACTTCAATATAGGAATTCCTTATCCTATTCTACTGGCGAGGCTTACCGTAGCAGGATGATAGAAGCTCAAGCAGATATTCTTGCAGCACATTATACGATATCAAAATACGGCAGGGAAAATCTTTCTAAAGAAGAAAGTATAACCATTGAAAGGTATAAAGAAGAAAAATTTATAAATGCTTATAAGTTGTTTTTTTCTTTCGGTTACCCCGTTAATTCTTTAGTAGACCATCCTACTAGATATCAACGGGCTTCATGTATTTATAGGGGCATTCGATCTGGTCGAATAGACATTTTAATGATGGAATTAAGAAAGGCTCAACAAAAAAAGAACGCAAAAAGAGATTTAGCGTATTTGGATAGCCTTATCAAATCCGAAAGAGAAGCATTGAATTTCAATGGTGAATATAATCTCTTCGAATGGAGTTGGGAACAGGCTAAGTTAATTTGTCATGGTGATCCAGCCAATCTTGCAAACTTTGTCAGATTAAATTCTCGAATTGATACATTGAGAAACAGAAGGAAACAGATGCAAGGAATGGTTGTCTCCCAGTATTTCGCCAATGACAGCTATAAGGATTTGGATGTAACGATGGAGTTGAGAGCTGCACCGCTTAGAAAAAGCTCTACCCCATTTTTTGATAATATAGAATTTGAACAAGCAAGATATCACACATATCATTTTATCCCTCATGAAATGTTCTATTTTGTTGATAAATTTAAAATTCCCTCTGATAAAAGACTCTTTGAAGTAATAACGCCCCCGGATACAAACTCACTTTATTTTGTGGAAACATCTAGAAAAAACGCATCTACACCCCTAAATGAAACAACTAAATACGCGCTTGATTCTACATTGGAACAATTGACTTTCAAAGAGTACCTATTTAAAATTAATAAGGCTATTAATGATAAAAATATTTCATCAATAGTTGCCAGTTCAGGGATGGAGTCCCGCAATCCAAGTGATGCCTTTTCCTTGTATTTCACTGGTGTTGTACCTATTACCGAAAAGTTCAGTAGTATAGTCAGCTATGATGGAAGATTATATAAACAATACAGTGTTAAATTAATTTTTGAAGAAACAAAGGACTCTTTGTTAGCATTTAAAAAGTTTTCTTTTTGGAAAGAAAGAATATCATCAATACTAGTTCGACAGCCTAATAGGCCAGAAGTATCGGAGAATGTTAAATGGGATTATAAAGACGTAATTTCCTTCAAATCAAAGAAGTATTTAAATAATTTAAACTATTTGTTTATTGAACGTGTCGATAATTTTTTAAGAAGGCCGCTTCATCCATTTAATGTGATAAATGGAGACTATAGTCAAAGTTTTGAAAAGCCCTATTATGATACAACTTTTCAAGTATACATGATAATTAGACAACCGATAGATCCCTCTAAAGAACGTCCCTTTCCAAAAAAATTCAAATATCCAAGAATTTACGAAGACTATTAAAAAAATCAACTTTTTCGTGTCGAATACTTACTTTATATACTTTTAGTCTAAGCAGTAAAACATTTTAAAAGTGCAATTATTTTGTTGATTTTGGCATTGTGGTTCTTTAGTCGAGGTCACAATAGAAAAAAGTTTCTCCGAGTCATTACTTATTCGCGCAATGCGAAAAATTCCAGAAACTTCGGCGTTAGTAATTAATTTTATAAAAATTTCATTTTAAATGTTTTAATATGATCTAAATATAAAATAATTTAGAAGGAATTATATTCTTTTTCCAGCGTTTACAGTGATGCGAAAAAGTAGTTTTGTTAATATATAAACGAAGGTTCGCCTGTTAACAAAACCGAGCTTTTGAAAGAGCTTTTTTTAAACTTATACTTTCTATTTTCCTTGCTGCGCCTGCATTTCAGCCTGCACTTATCTTTTATTTTTTTCCTATTCTTTGTGTCGCTTGTTCAAAGGTAATCGTTCGTTTACCTGTTAACGCTATAATGGAACTTAGCTTTCAAGGTGGCTAATATCCATGAAATCAGCAATACCGTATTACCGTGTCTCAACTGAACGCCAGGGCGAAAGTGGATTGGGATTGGAAGCGCAACAGAAATCTGTCCATGAGTTTGCCAAAGCGAATAGGTATTCATTAGCCCAGGAATTCATCGAAATCGAGTCGGGCGTTAAAAGCAAACGGCCTGTATTGCAAGAAGCGCTGGAAGCCTGCAAACGGGAGAAGGCTGTTTTATTGATTGCGAAGCTTGACCGGCTCGCCCGCAACGTCGCTTTCATTTCAAAACTAATCGAATCAAAAGTCGAATTCATTGCTGTAGATAACCCCCATGCCAATAAACTCATCGTGCATATCATGGCTGCTTTCGCAGAACATGAGCGCGATCAAATCAGCTCCAGAACAAAAGACGCTCTAAAAGCGGCAAAGGCCAGGGGAGTTAAATTAGGGAGTTTTGGCAGAAATATTCTTTCCAAAAGAAACAAGGAAAAGTCGCAGAAGTTTGCACAAAAGATGAAACCGATTATAGAGCGGTTAAAAGAGGAAGGCTTTGAAACGGTCAGGGAAATCAATGACGAACTAAACCGGCTGGCGATACCCACCTACCACAACCAGAAATGGCATCTGCCTACGGTACATAAAATACTTAAATCAGTTGAGGCGAAAACATTCTAAAATGATACTGATGCATCAAACAATATTAAAAAGAAAATCTATCCTGTTGATAACGGTCTTATCGCTCCTTTTCATTAAATGTTCAAAAAATAGTGGAAACTCTCAAGCAACGGCAAATAACGGCAATGACACAACCATTCATCATATCGTCGATACGCCCAAAACGCCGTCACCTCCGGTGGATACGACTAAAGTTCCAACAACACCATCCCTTGTGATCACATACGTAATGGGTGTAACCGATATTGGTGTAGTATTTACCGGTACGGGAAGCAACCTAACCTTGTCCCGGATAGAACTAAACAATCAACTTGGTGGCGGCTCGAAATTTTATACAGGCGGAAATTTATCTTTTAAACTTCGCAACTGTGATTCTAGCATTACTTATTTAGATGTGGATGGTTTAACCCCTTGCGTGAAATTTCTTAATGTTTTTCAGGGAGATGCTGATAAATTAAAGAAGGGGGATACAACCGGTGCGTTGTTTGAAGTAAATAATCTTGACATTAAGACCTATGGTTGTGATCGGTTGCTTCTCGTACTTTGCCAAACTTTAAGAGAAAGAACCGGCGTAATTGGAATTCAAAGCCAGCAAAGTGCCAGCATCTTTACAAATGCATTCGTTCGAAATGCCTTTAATGGTTCGGTCACGCCCAATCCTTTAAAAATTAAGCCTATTGCAGATTAATCCTAAATTATTACAAGCAAATAGATTTTATGATAAAATTGAGGAAGCCATTAAAAATTCTTGTACTGTCTATATTAGGCTTTTGTTTTGTGCTTATGAGCTGTTCGAAGAATAGCGATACTGCAAACAACGTAAATGATACAAGCCATGTCAAACCAGTTGATACATCGCATACAACTCCGCCTAACGATACCACCCATAATGCGGACACCGCTCACACTGGCACACCTCCCATCAACTGGAAGGTGACCAATGACAGCGTTTATATTGGAAGCGTTAACACTAATACAGACAAAATTGAGTTTTCTGGTACTCCTGGACATGTTGCTAATTTTACATCAGGCGGTAATTATACGATTGCCTTTGGCTTTCCTACAGGTACGGCTAAAATAACACGAACAGCGACTGAAGCTGATATAGAATTAAGCAATCTTATAGCCAAAGGCAGTACGGATTACGATCCAGAAAAGAATCCTCATGTTATTATAACCGACAGCACGGCTGGAACGATAAAGAACTTATATTTCAAAAATAGTAGTTCTATCGGTAATGGTACCATCGGTTTTGTAGGGGACAATATTCCAACAAATGATAATAATCTACTTAGCTTTAAAAAACTAAAACAAAAAGCCCTAACATATACCTTTTAGTTAGTTTAGTCTCTTTCATGTTCCTGACCGCGCTGTCGAGAAGGTTCAGTAATCTTTCTTTGTTCTTCCATAAATTTTTGCCGTTTCAATTGATTTGAAGTGAGCGGGGGTTCTTCCAGTTTTTCCGGCTGTTGTGCAGGCTCTTCGGTTTTCTGGGTCTCTTTTCTTGAAGATAATAAATCGTTGAGTTTGTCCTGTTTTTCGGTAAGGTCTTTATCATACTCCTCTTCCTTATAACCATGCTGCTTTGCGATCTCCAAAGCCTTTTGTTGGTATTCTCTCGTAATGTGATCAATCCCTGCTTGATGGTCTACTTTTTTATTCTCGCCGGTACGCTGGTTTAGCAGGCGAATAGAGTCCGATTGCTGCGGGTAAGTCTCCTGATTGTATTTGTCGATGGCTTTTTGATACTGTCGTGAAAGCATGGTAAACTCGCGGTAACCATCGTCGTGCAGCCTGTCCATATAATGCCCGATAAAGCCCGGTATTTGTTCGTCCTCCATAAAGAGTTGATTTTAATTTTTATTTATGGTAATATAACAATTATTTTCCAATTATTATACAAGGGAGGAAGCAATGACGGCATTTAACGTAGGCTTTTCCGACCATCCGAACGACCGGAAGGCGGCACTGGATGCAGGCCAGTATTTCTATGGCAGTGAATACCGCGACGAATATCTTTTATGCGACCCTAAAAGCCTGCTGCGCTACGGTCATCTTGCACGTAAAGTGCTGATGCATTATGCCGGCGATCATTATAACCCGCATACGATCTGCATTACGCAAGAACCCTTTATAAGGCTGCTGATAAAGGGCTTTATCGAATATAAGGTCGTGTATAAAACCGGCGGCTATGATTGGGAGATGATCGATAATTTCTTTAAAAAAGTAGTCAGCGATTATTACAAGCTGAATTTGCCCTATGATGAAAAGGTTTTAAAACGCCAATTCAAACCGGAGTTCAGGGCGCAGTTTCTTAACCACGAGAATAGACCGGTTTAATCCGGTTCCCGTCCTTTGGTGGGATTTTTATTCTTGCTGTCATCGCGCGCCTGCAACTCCTGCAACATCTTTTGCCGTTTCAATTCCTTGTCACTTGGCGAAGATGTTATATCGGGTTTGTTCTCGGCAAAGCCTGCTGCTTTTGCCCGGGTTTTCTCCTGCTGGGCTTCGTTTTGTTCTGCTTCTATCTTCGTCATATCTTCTCTGCTTAAAGAAAATTCCGACAGCAAGTCTTTTCGCTTGTCCTTCCCCACTGCCTTATCATCGGCTTTAACCGCGTCCTGACTGGTTGCCGTAAATTCCTGCAAGTGTTGTTTCCTCTTTTCATCCTGACTGACTTTACGCTGCTCCTGAAAACCCATGATCTTGTCAAGTGCCGCTTCCTGAATGTTGTCAAACAATTTGGCGCTTTTCTGCCCTCTGGCAGAAATAATCGCTTGTTTCTCGGGTGGCAGTTTTTCTTGTCCGAGTCTTTCCCTGACCTCTTTGGTGTTGATCCCATCAAGCTGCCGGATAAGATCGAAGGAGCGCCCCGTTTCGTCCACCACCATAAAAGGGCGGCGCTGGATTCCTTTGGCAATCACATATCCCGCTTTTAAAGCTTCTCCAATAAATTCCAATCCTGTCTTTGTCTTTTGCCACAAGCCGAATAGGGCGTCCTTCATCTCCGGCCGTTTGACATTGCGATGCGGCGTTTGCTTTTGTTCAAAGACCTTTTCCATCTCCTTTCTGACCCTGTCCTGGGCAAGGCGGGAAAAACTATCGGAAATCATCTTGCCTTTTTCCATGTCGTAGCGTTCCCATACGACATGGGCGTGTGTCCGGGATTTTTTGGTATGCAGGACAATGACGCGCCTTTGGTCGTCAAGCCCTAATTCACGCCCTAGCATATCGGCGGCCTGCTGCCATGCCTCGCCGGTCATGTTCCGGTCGTCGCCATAGGCGGGGTTGATCTGCGCATGATACAGGCCTTTATCGGAACGGGCGGTTAGTTCGCAGGTTAACGACATGCCGAGCAAAGCCTGGTGAAGATGCAGAGGGTTAGGGTTAATGCGTCCATCGACATCTAAAATGCGGATATCCTCATTCTCCCCTTTGGCCAGGAGGTAATTTGCCAGTTGCTGGCCGTTGCCGCGGGTTCGGCCTCTAATGACCATGCTGCAGCATGTTAAGGAGGTTACGGGTGATGGTGTCGATACCGTTTAAGGTATAGTCGATCAGTTCGACCGGCACGCCTAACCCCGCCTCACTGTGATGACGGTTAACCGCGCGGGCAATCTGGTTGACGTTGCTGCCGATCTTGCCAAGCTCTGCCAGCGCCTTGATAAAGGCCGCACGCTCCGGCGTTGCCTTGCGAAAAAGGGTGTGCTGTGGAGGGCAACAACCCGCATAAAATCGCTGATCGTCAGACCTTCTTCGTCTGCCGATTTTTTGAGCAATTGTTTTTCAGCTTCCGTCAAACGGATGCGAATAACAAAGCTGCGCTTTGCGCTTAGGTCTTTCTGCGGTCTCGGCATGGCATCCGGGGTTTGATCGAGAGGGTCAAGGGAGAATGAAATGTCTCCCTTGCAAGACGGTTTGTGCTGCAAAAGCCATCGGGTTTTTGTGGCTACAAACCACGTCTTGCGTGTCTCCACAATATAGACATATATTCCTAATTCGTCAAGTATTGCAGGAAATTATTTGGATGTTGCAGCATGTCGGCTCAGGAAAAATAACACCGTTTCAGAACATGCAATATCGTTTTGCAAGTAGATGACAGAAAGAAAAAGGGGCAAATAAATTTCTAAAAAACGGCAAGAAAAAAAGTCGGATGTACGTCAAAAAAATAAATCAGGAAAAGTTTTGATGTTTTCTTTGATATTATAAAACTTCTTTCTATTTTGGTTTCTCCTTTCCCCTAAGGACACCTTCCCCCAAGGACGCTTTATCCAAGAAAAATAAGTCGGATAGATTTTCAAAATGAAAATCTTTAGTAAATACAATTTTTTTATTTAAACGATTTTTCTACCCTAAAACCAAAGATCATGTCATCAAAACCTCAATTTCTAAAATTAAGTTTAGTCCTTTTAACTTTTTTATTTGGATCACAAGTTTTTGCACAGTCAGATAAGAAAACAACAGAAGTAACAATAAAACCAGAAAAGACATTTCGTTTGCAAATGTCTATTTCATACTTTTTTAGAGCAGAAACAGACCATCAATATATACTCCAATCAAATTCTATACCTCTCGAAGAGAACCCTTATAGACATGGTGTGATGCTTTCAACAGTCGGATTACTAAAACTGTACAAAAACCTCAAACTCGTACTTAATTTGCCCATTATAGACTTTTATAATGTCTCATCTGCACCTTCCGATAAGTCAACAATTAATTTTTTTAATAAAGTCTCTGCTGGTGGAATAGGGTTAGGTTACAAGTGGGATGTAATTCATTTTTTTGCCTTATTTAATTTTGGACAACAGATTGAAAGGATGAATGCCAAAGCTTATGCTAGTCAACAATTTCCTTTAAGTGTTTTCCCAACATTAACGGTAAATGCGGTAATACCTAGAGATATACTAAAGCCATATTTGGAAACAAAAACTGTTAATTTTCCAAGTGTTGGAATATCCATTGATTTTGGAAATTGAGGACTGGTTCTTTAAATTCTATTCACAATTCGTACAATTAATTACTTAATAGATTAGAAAAACTTTGCGAAAATTTTGATATTATAAAACTTCTTTCTATTTTGTTTTCTCCTTCCCCCAGGAACATTGTTTCAGAAAATAATTTTTTTCATGAAAGAACAAAAGTTCATGGGGTTTGACTTCACTGTAGATGAATTCAGGGAACTTATTCAGATAAAGAAAAATCCTGAGTCATCGACAATCCTTATTCTGTTTCTGGTCGGCGTGTTCTTTTCGCCGATTTCCCTGATTGGCGCATTGATTGGATATGCCAGAGCCTATAACCGTTTTATGCGGCCGAAAGATGAAAGACCTGTCCTTGGCCCTTTACGGCCAATTGTTCGTTTTGCCATGATCGCAGGAGGCATATTAGCCTGGGTAGTGGTCTTTGGATTTTTTATGGCGTTCTACCTCCTGCTTAATATTATTGCCGGAGGTGACTCTTACAAGGCAACTGCCATGATGGCTTTTTTAACCGGCGTTTTTGCCGTCGGCTTTTTCATCTCTCTTATTATCTTTTCCTTTTTCAGAAACTGGCGCAATGGTATGAATAGGCTGGCCATAGAAGGCCAGAAATTCGGAACTGCCCGGTTTGCCAGTAACGAAGACCTTTTGCCCTATAGCGGGTCGCAAGGCCTGTATATCGGCGGGGAATATTTCTTTGCCGATAAAGGCCATGTCCTGACTGTCGCAGGCACAAGGGGCGGGAAGGGCACTAATCTGATTATCCCAAACCTGCTGGGAATTGGCAGCTATTCTGGCTCGTGGGTGGTGATCGACCCAAAGGCCGAAAATGCGGCCATCACTTCCCGGTATCAGCGGCAAAGCGGGAATAACGTCGTTGTTCTCAATCCGTGGGGGTTGCTGAAAGACAATATCGGGGAAACACAGTCTTATAACCCGCTGGATATTGTCAATGACATATCCAGCATTCATTTAATTGACGATATTCAGATTATCGCCGAAATGATCGTGCCCATCGACAAAGGCGACCGGGATAATTTCTTTACCGATAATGCCAGAGCCATCGTTGCAGGGTTGCTGCTGCATCTCGTGACCTCGCAAAAGCAGCCAAGCATTGTGACCTTGTGGGAATGGGTGAGATTGCCGAAAGAGGACTGGAACAACCTGCTGGCCGATATGGCGGCAAGCGACGATCCGGTGAATAGCACCGCGATTAACCGCGCGGCCTATGAAATCCTGCAACTGCAGGCGGCAGGCGATAAGACTTTCGGCAGCATCATTGCAACCGTTCTGCAATGCACCGACTTCCTGAAATCCTTCTCCCTGCAGAAATCCCTTGTCTCGGGCTTTCAGCCTAAAAGCCTGGCTGATGGCAAGACATGCGTTTATATCATCATTCCTGCCGATAAACTGCAAAGCCACGCACGATGGCTGCGGCTGGTGGCTATTACCATGCTGCGGGCTGTGGTGCGCAACCCGAATAAACAGGTCACTTTCCTGCTCGATGAATTTGCAGCCCTGGGCTATCTGCCGGAAATCGAGAATGCGTTAAGCACCTATGCCGGATATAACATTACCGTATGGCCAATATTGCAATCGCTTATCCAATTGCAAAGCATTTACAAAGACATCTGGGAAACCTTTGTTGCCAATGCGACGATCCGGCAATTCTTCAGCATCAACGACAATTTTACCGCCGAATATGTGAGCAAGGCGATGGGGCAGACATCGAATGTCGTGTATGAAAAATCGCTGTTCGGCGTTGGCAAGGTTGAGTCGAATGCACGGCAATTAATTACTCCCGATGAACTGAGAAGATCATCGGGCGAAAACATATTCGCCTTTATGGGGGACAGGCCGCCGACTTATTTTCCAAAGCGTCCTTATTACAAGATGTGGGAAACAATCGGAGCCAATGGCAAAAAGCTCTATGACGAAAATCCATATCTGACCATTAAAATCAAAGAGACCGGCAAAACTGCCGATGTTGTATCATAATAACATTTGTATGACCTGGGATGAACTGAAAAAGAAGCATGCTGAACAGTGGAACATGTTTTTTTCTTCCAGCAAAAAAAGCATGGAAGAATTGGATGAAAAACACTGTGAATTGGAAGAAACATTTTTCGACTTGCAAGAAGAGATTCCGCTTAAACTAAAAGAGAGAATGCGAATTGAGTGGGAAGATTGGCGTAGTGAATGGGATGCTCCTGATGGCAAAAAGATAGAAGAGTTGAAGGCAAACCAGCAAAAAGAAAGAATTGACCTTTTAAAGGTCAAACGATTTGAAGAGTATCTTGAAGAGTTGAATAATAAGGAACAGGAAAATAGGGCTTTAGAAAAAGAAGTATAATGAAATAAACGTTACGAATAGAAATATTTTGAAGTTGACGAACAGTTCATAAAATACTCACACATCTCCTATAGTTGCAATGATAAGAACTTTTGATACGAATGATTACGACGTTATATCTACGATAAGATAAAAATGCAATAACATGACTTATTACTGGAAGAAAAGGATAGCACATATCTGGCGCAAATTCAATGGTTAATAATCGTATATTTTGGTTTTTTTGCATTCTGGATTTTTTTTGCTTTTTTCTTTAAATGGGTTGGAAATATTGATAAAAGATTTGGAGTTTATGAGGGCTTTATGAAAGGATGGTTTACATCTTTTACTGAAGACATGCTTTTTTTTGGAACAGGTTTTTTAGGATTAGTAATAACTACTAGATTACTTCGAGATGAGGCTTTTGAAACTCGCATTTCATCTTTAACAAATGGTAAAAATATGAATAAGCGTGTTGAAAAATTTTTTAGACGAGAGGTTGAGCAACTATTATCATACAATACATATCGGACAACGACGTTAGAAGTAGAAAGAATAGATAAAGACAATAAAAACATATTTATACATGTGGAAATGAAGTGGAGAATTGTCAACATGTGTGAAGATCAAAAGGTGCCAGCAAGAATAAGAGGTTTAGTAGAACCTGGAGAAAAAATTGAGGGTGAATTAGGCTATGTATTTCTTCATAGTTTAACCCCTGAGTTACAGAATAGAGATCCAATGAAAAATAACAATCTACAGACATTTTTTTTATTAAGAGAAGGACACACTCTTAATTTAAATGATTTAAAAGGTAATACTTATGACATAGGGACAGAGTATTATATTGATGAAAATAGTGCAGTAAACATGACTTTAAGTTTTGCAATTTGGGTTCCAGTCGACGGCGATATTGATAAGGACAGAAATTGGTTTTTTGATGGTTTTAGTGGTTACACCGAAAATTAATTAAACGTCGACCTTTTCTATCGTTTTAACGATTTAGAAAGTCATTTAATGGAAGGTTTTAAGGATAGAGCACCAAAAAATAATAAAGTTGAAAAAAATAGTGCTTTACAAACGATTGCATCTAATTTAGTATTTTTAAAAGGGGATAAATTGAAGATTTTCTTTACCTTGCACTAGAAGGAGCGAATAATGGAAATGCACAACTTATTTTTGGACAACAAAAAGTTTTTAGAAACTTTAACTGATATGAATAGTAATAATTGTAAACTTAAATTGACACCAGGCGGCGGCGGCGGCGGTGGATAGAAGGAGCTGCATCTTAATATTTTTAAATTCTTTCCTTTTATCACTGTCTTACTTAGAGATGGGGATGCTGCCTCGACTTCTTTTTTTGCGCTGCTTAAATTTTTTTTTGACCCTTTGTCCAAACTTCACTTAAGTCCTTTGAAGCTTCGTAATGGAAATTCATACTTCCGAAAGTAAGATCATTTGCTTCTAGTTCTAAGGCTATTTGATTCAATGCTTTTATTCCCGCAAGATCGTTATCAAGAAACAAATAAACGGCATTAATCTCACGCTTTCTACTGATTATTTTATTTACAACTTCGGTACAAAAAATAAGCGAGTTCAAAACATAGCTGTGACGTGTTGGCGAAATAATCTTATTCATTTCCAGCCAGCTTAAAAAATCCCAGAACCCTTCAAAAATATCTGCCGATGTTGAATCTTTATCCCCTACAATCATTGTGAGAGCTTTGGGTTTGGTACTGGTCTTGAAACTCTCTCTCTTTATCGGGTTCGGCATTGAAATCTCATAGCCGCCTTTATCATTTTCAAAAAGAAAGCCATTATATTTCTTCTGTGTTTTGGTATCAAGAATGTAACCCTGTTTCAGGTAGCGGTTAGCGAGATCAAGTGAGATTCGCCGCCGTTGCAATTCCTCTTTTAAAGAGGGAATGGAAATGCGGGAATGGATTTTCAGGATTTTGAAGCGGGCAGGCTCTTCGGTTTTCCTGGCTTGTGAGATTGCATTTTGTTTGAATGATCTTGCTGTTTGGTTTTTTGCCTGTTCCGGCATCGTTGAAAACTTTGCCAAGTCCAGCAAAGCCGATTTAATTCCTGATTTTCTGTCCTGATTGTGATAGTCGCACCAGAGATCGAGAATATCGCCTCCGCTTTTTTGCTCAGGCGAAGTGCTGACATGCCCGAAATCATGCCAGCGATTGTTTTTTTCATCAATCTTGAAGGACGCGGTTTTCTCCCCTGGCCGGAAGGGCGAAAACCACCAGGTGTCGGGTGCACTCCCCCTACGTGAAAACTTCCCTCCTAAAT
>CAXUMK010000019.1:0-39362 GCA_964251885.1 uncultured Segetibacter sp.
AATCAGATATGGCTTTACCTAAAGAGCCCCGGCAGAAAATGATTAACCTGATGTATTTGGTGCTGACAGCATTGCTGGCGCTGAATGTGTCATCAGAAATCTTAAATGCCTTTAAAACAGTAAATAACAGCTTGATAAATGCCAACGGTGTTATTGAAGCAAAGAATGAAGGGGTATTCAAATCATTTGATGCAAAATTGAAAGATCCGAAAACTGCTGAACTGGCAGGGAAATGGAAGCCAAAAGCAGATAAAGCAAAGAGTCTTGCAGATAATATGTTCTCTTACCTGGAGAACCTGAAATTGGAGTTGATGAAAGAGGCAGGACAAACAACACCTAATGGAACATATAAAGAGGATGATCTTGAAGCAGCCACCCGCCTGATTGTTGAAGGTCCAAGGGGAAAAGAATTACTTCAAAGGTTAACAGAATACAAAGGTGGTTTGTTAGGAATTGATCCGGAAATAAATAAAGAGTTTAATATTTCGTTGCCTATTGACCTTTCTAATCCTGTAACCAATGATCAGGCCGGGAAAAAAGACTGGGCTTATGGCTATTTTCACATGACTCCAACTATTGCGGCAATCACCATGCTGAGTAAGTTTGAGAATGATGTTAAGAACAGCGAATCATTAGTAGTTGATTTTTGTCATAGAAAGTTGGGTGAAGTTCAGGTAGTGTACGATGAGTTTCAGGCTTTTGCCGGAACAAATTCGCAGTACTTAATGCCGGGACAGGAATTGGTAATCACAGCAGGTGTAGGCGCTTTCAGCAAAGCGGCAAAGCCTTCCGTTTCTGTTGACGGTTCGGGAGTAAGTTTAAATGCTGAAGGAATTGCTGAATATAAGACAAATGTAGGCGGACCTGGTACCTATACTAAAACAGTGAACATAACTTATGTAAAACCAGACGGCACTACTGCAACCATCCCTAAGAAAGTAGAATATACAGTAGGTTCTCCTACAGGTGCAAGTGTAAGTGCAGATGCAGTTAAGGTTCTTTATATTGGGCTTAAAAACCCTTTGACCATTACTGGTGGAGCTGCAGGAGCAGAAAAAACACAGGCAAGTATGGATAATGGCACTTTAGAATCTCTTGGAGGTGGTAAATACGTTGCAAACGTAAGTACTCCGGGAAAAGCAACTGTGAATGTAACTGTTGAAGGTAAGACAACTCCTTTTGAGTTTAGAGTGAAAAGAGTTCCTGACCCGGTTGCTATGGTTGGTCAAAGTACCGGTGGAAGAATTGCTGCTAATGCTCTTAAAGCGCAGCAAGGTGTGCGTGCAGATTTAAAAGACTTTGTATTTGAAGGGGTAAAATTTGATATAATTTCTTATGTTGTCCTTGCAACGGGTGCAGGTTTTAATGAGAATGCGCCTTATAGTCAAAATGCCGGAGCATATTTCAATGAAGCCTCGAAAAAAATTATAGAAAGATGTAAACCGGGTTCACAAGTATTAATTGACGAAATCAGAGCTAAAGGACCAGATGGCGCTACTCGTATGCTTCCAACTATGGCCTTTAACTTATTTTAATAAATAGCAGTTATGAAAACTATAAGGTTAAAAACAGCAGTATTAGCATTATTTGCCCTGGTAATTACTGCTGAGCTTAGCGCTCAAAGAAAGACCAGGACGGCCAAAAGCCGTTCGGGCTACGGAAATACTACCAGTGGCTATACTACTAATAATGCAGCAAGAGATACTACCAAAAAGAAAACTACTGCTGTAAAAAGTGGTTATGGCAACAATGCTGCAAGCGGATACGGTACTCCTGCCAGTGGGTATGGCACCAATCCTGCTCAGTCAAATGGCAATACTGCCGCTACAGGCCAGGCAATTAACCAAAATTTGCCTATAAAAGTGATAAAAAGCAGTGGCAGCGGTATAGGCGATTCAATTGCTCCTTCATTGCGTACTGACAATGCTATTGACAGACAACTGGTGAAAGACCGTACTCCTTTGGCTTATACCTACATACGTGAAGATGACGCGGTTTATAAACAAAGAGTCTGGCGTGAAATTGACACCAGGGAAAAAATGAATCTACCTTTTCGGTATGCTGCTAACGAAGACAACGGTAACCAACGTTTTATTTCTATTCTCTTCAGTGCCGTTCAATCCAGCGATATTACAGTTTTCAGTGGTGATGATGACCGTTTCACAGTTCCGATGACAAAAGAGCAAGTCGCAAAGTCAATTACCGGTGGAATGGATACAGTACCTGTTGTTGATATGAATGGTGAAGTTACCAGTTACGAAGCAAGGCAAAAGATGGTTGACCCTGATTCTATTTACCGCTATCGGCTTAAAGAAGAATGGATTTTTGATAAGCAGTCTTCAAGAATGACTGTACGTATTTTGGGAATAGCACCTATTATGACACAATACGCTTCAAATGGAGTTGCTCTTGGTGACAGAATTTTGTTCTGGGCATATTATCCTGATCTAAGACCAACTCTGGCGAAGTATGAAGTGTATAACGGTAAAAACTATGCAGGCCGCATGAGTTGGGAAGAATTGTTTGAAAGCCGCTTTTTCAGCAGTTATATTACAAAGTCAACAGTAGATAATCCTTTTGACAAGAGTTTGAAAGAGTCTATAAAAGATCCTCTATTCCGTTTACTCGAAGGAGAAAATATCAAGGAAAAGATATTCAACTACGAGCAGGACCTTTGGTCTTACTAAAATAAAAACTAAGTTATTTAAAGAGAGGCTGTTTGAGAAAGATGGCCTCTTTTTTTTGTCAAATTTGCTTGTAATAAATCTCTTATTAATAGTAGCAGAATACAGTGTACAACCTTTAGTTAAATATCTTTCGCAAAAGATCTGTCAAATATTTGCAGGAATAAAAGAAGAATAACTAAAAGTAATACAACCAGTAATTCGAAAAAGAATTGAAACTTGATCATATTAGGAAGTTGGCAATGATAAAACAATCTTTTCTGAAAAAATGCAACGGGTAAAATGCATTTCAATGGCTTTACAAGAATAATTCGAAGCTTCTGTCACTTACATCTAAGAGGCTTATAATAATAGAAGTATTATTGTTTCTGAAAGTTGCAGACTAAAAACATTTGTTTAAATAAAAAGATTTAAACGGCAAAAAGAAATTTTACCATCTGTATCGAATTGGGGTTGCAGGAAAGATTATCAAGAGAATTTGAAAACAAATATGCTATTGCGCCTTTGCCTACAGCGAAAAAGTATTGCCGATGGTGGGGTAATTGAAAAACCTCCGTCTGACAACCGAGTTCAATTGAAAAACCTTAGATGAAGATAAAAATAAAAAGTTGAATAGAAAACGTCCAGCCCGAACCAAAGCTGACAAGCGATATGCAGTCAATTGCTCCAACATCCCGACCCACTATTGGCAATACTCTTGTTAGCGGCATTGCTACTCAACGACAAACCTTTTTCCGTCGTTTAATTGCTTTATCATATTCTCGGTTACAGCGACAAGCGACTTTAGTCCGGCTTGTTGACCGAACACGGAATCCACACTTTCTCCTTTGTTGTCGTAATGCTCCATATTGAGATAAAATTTGTCTATAATGACCTTTTTCAACTGCTCTTTAGAATGGTAGTTAAAAGCATACAAGCACGTGAACCGTACTGGCGATGCAGCACCTAATGCCTTCTTGCGACCTCTGCGTTTAGTTGTTTGGTTATTGGTCTGTGGCAACATGTTATTTCCATCGATGACATCAGGATGATGAAGGTAGAAAGCAAGCGAATTAAGACTATCAACCTGTATTGTCCAAAATGTTTCGCAGTAGTCGAATCGCTTTATATACCATTTGTCTGACTCGTGCCAAAAAAGATAATGCGGTTCTTCCAAAGCGCAATCGCCAAAAATTATGTCGTAATTGCAGGAATAACTATACACCAGAAAGCTATCGATATTTTTTTCGATAGCAAATTTTTTGATTCTGTCTTCCAGAACCTGACCTTGTCCGGTAAGATTAAAACCAGCAAATATTATGAGAAAGTAAAAAATTTTCATCGAAGTTTCTACATAAGACGCACAACTTAGAGCTTTTCCATACGCATTGCCGCTAACTATAGGTTTAGCTTTAATGAATCTTTTTTCTCTGTTGTTCGCAAGGATGGTGGCTATGAAAGGAGATATAGTTTTTAAAAGAAACAGATTTTTAGAACAAGTGTTTTTCAATCTCCTGTCCAACAATTTCAACTAATCTGGGTTCAGTATTATTATCGGCATTTTTAAGAGAAATCTTCCATAACATTCCTTGTTCTTCGTCGGCAGACGGCGTTACTGTAAACTGGTATTGATTGCGGATATAGACGTCATAATAAAAAACATTGTCTTTCTGGCAACACGGTTTTACCTCGGCCAGTTCTGATTTGTCTTTGTATAAAAACTCTATGAAAAAAGCTGTGGTCTCCATAGGCTATTTTGTTGTTTGGATAACTTCAAAGGCTATGCCACCCAAAGCTGATCGATGAATCGGATCATTGCATGAAAAAAGCCTGTAATAAACAGGCTTCTTAAAAAAGGTATATAAAATCTACGGTTTATGATCCGGACCTCCTGGACCTGGACCAGGTCCTGCTTCTGGTCCACGGGGTGCTGGTGCAGGTGGCCTGTTTTCAGGATGTTCTTTTCCATGATGGCATGAATAACACGATACTTCAGGAATCATGTTTACATTGTTGTCGTGGTCTTTATCTTCATCTTTAAAGTACTTTTTATTAATCTTGACCATCATTTTAAACATGCTGCGTGCAACCAGCTTATTTTTGTTTTCGTCGCTTGCAAAATTGAAGCTTTTCTGCTCATCGTTATTGCGTGCATGACAGAAATTGCAGCGTACACCCAGCGATAAAGAAAAATGGTGCATGATGCTATCCATTTGCTGCTTGGTAGTATTTTTTGGAAGAACTTTCAGATTTTCATACTTAGGAGTATTGTCGCGAAAGGCAAAAGAAACACCTATCAGAGATAAGATCACAACAATCAGAATTGCTTTTTTCATGGAAGTAGTGGGTTAGTTGATTTGGTAATGTTTTAAAAATACGCAAAAATTAAATGAGGTCTAAAAAAAGTTTTACAATTTATATTGAAACTCATTCACTTAAGAAATTTATACATGTAGGGAAGCTATGAGGTTATTGTAAAAGTTGCAGCACAAGAGGTGTTACCCGCTAACAAATGCTGGTTCGGTAACCTGATCATATTCTGCGACTCACTGAATTTATGCATAGCTGAATGTTGGAGAAATTGTACAAGAGTGCGACGCAACGATGATTCATAGTAGCTATTCTGCCGGGCTCAAAAAAACCATTTTATATTTTTATGCGGCAAGCAGTATAGTTATTCAAACTTTTTAGTTTGAGGATGAAAGTATTGCCACGAATGCCAAAACTCCTGGTACGCCTGCACCCGCTGCAGTTGTTCACCCTTCAAAGGTCCTTCGATACAGGTTCCATTCATGTTCCAGTTACTTTTTGTGTCATCGTCGGTAAGTACGCCTGCCTGATTATTATTTACGAACAGAAGCGTTTTACCTTTTACATTCCTGCTCCAGACATGAAAGGAAGCAGTATCTTTTTCAAGTGCAATTATCAGCGGCAAGCCAGGCAATGAGTCCTGTATCATTCGGGTCTTAACAAGTTCATTCCAGTCATAAGCTTTTGCCGATTGCTGATGAACTACACCTATTACCCACGATTTGAATTTAAAGGAAGCCGAATCTCTTTTTTCAAGGCTTCCTTTGATGGTTCCTTTATCGAAATCTGCAAGGTCTTCGTATTTTTTATTAAACAAAGTATCGGGCTGTAAAATGGCAGAGCCCGGATATTGCCGTAACCACGCAGCCAACCCAGACTGCTGCGAGGGAATTTCTGTAAGTCTCGTTCCTTTTAAAGGCCCCGCTATAGCAATACCCGTTGCCTGCTGCCACCAGCTTTTGGTTGCGGCATCTTCGAACATCGCATTAAAATGATCCATTCCCACCAGTCTGAATGTTTCCATTTTTCCATTTACAAGCGGGCTATAAGCTCTTCCTGTTCTGCATACCGTGCAGTAAGTAATCATCACAGGTGTGTTACCAATTGTATCGCGTACCTGGTGATGATAACCGATGATTTGAACAGGATATGCTTTCGCTTCCCCATTTACAACAACACCTATTACCAGTTTATTTGTGTCAATTTTATTACTGTCGGAAGTAGCAAAGTGCTTATTCTCCGGCTGGTAAAACATTTTATCCGCTTCGAAACGAAAGTTGAAAAAGAAGAAAATGACTGCATATAAAGCCAGTAAAAATAGTAAACCCGCTTTCAGCCATCGCCCGGCATAATTAAGTGAGTAGAACAAGGGATAGGCTATTAAAGCAAGCCCGGCAATCCTGCACAAAACGATGTGCGTACTTAGCCAGTAAGCAAAACCAATAGTATCTGCATGCTGGCTGCCGGGAAACGGCATGATGAAGTAAACTCTTAAAATCTCTGCCGCAAACAGTACGGCAAAACCGGCGAACAAAAGTAGTCGTTTCATTATGGTTTTAGTTTAAGTGTTTGTATCAATGTCACTCACTTACAATTTTTTTGGGGTTCAAGCATCTGTTCTTTATTCATCTCCGGTTGTGTCACTCCCTTCTACGGCATCTTTTCATAGCAGCATCCAGCATTATATGTACAACGTTCTTAACTTAATAATATGGATTTATATGCTAAATGTAAAGCGTTTGAATCAAAGCAGAAATGGAAAAATGCATTCCAAATTGTCGTTTATTTGAAGGTAATCGTTCGTCATTGCGAGGCACGAAGCAATCCAGTGCAATCAGGTTGACATCTTGGCTGGAAGATTGCTTCGCCAAGTACGCAAGGCATTTAAAATTACTCAACGACTAAAGAATAGCACGCAAAGGCGCAATGACGCAAAGGAATAACAACATAAAGGCACGAGGAAAGAAAAATGCAATAGCAAAACATGATCTTTGCGACTTTGCGTGAAAACTGCAATAACGCGATGATGAAATGCACCCTTTCATCTTTATTTTTGTATTCTTACCATTCATGATCACGATACATCAAATCACACACTCATCAGATGAATTGGATATCATCCGGATTTTGTTTTGCGAATATTCGGATGACCTGAACGAAAACTTATGTTTTCAAAGTTTTGATGATGAGTTGAAAAATCCTCTAAAGAAATACGGTGAGCCGGATGGATGTTTATTATTGGCTCAATGGAATAATGAAGCGGCAGGTTGCATTGCACTTCAGCCTTTAACTCAAACGGGTGTTTGCGAAATGAAAAGATTGTATGTAAGACCATCATACCGCAAGCAAGGCATAGCAGATGAACTGGTGAAGGTCTTATTAGAAAAGGCTACAAAAAAGGGTTACCACACAATGGTTTTAGATACATTAGTGCGGCTGCAGGCTGCCATTCGTTTATACAGTAAGTATGGTTTTGCAAATACTTCGGCCTATTATAATAACCCGTTGCCAAATGTCGTTTATATGGCGAAAGAACTGAAATAGTTATGTGAAGTATTATAGTTGTCAAGGGAAGAATTAGCGACTCTTTAGCTTGCCGAATAAAGAATGAAAAAGTACAAGAGTGCGACGCAAGGATGAATCATAGTAGTAATTCAGCCCGGTTCAAAAAAATTCTACTCACATTTTTATCTCTTGAGCAGTACCACCTTGTTGTATTTAAAAAAGGGCTTATGATTTTTCTAAAATGCCTTTCAGATTGTTTAATCCTGTCTGCAGATCATTTCCGATTGACTTTTCCATATTCATAAATAATTGCATTAGGTTCATTGGATAATTCATCTTTCCGCTAAAGCCCCATTTTACCTTCGTTTGATTTGCAGATACAGCTTCTGTAGTCATATAAGCAGCCGATGTAGATGGAAACGGCTTGATAAAACGTATTTCATAATCAATTCTCTCACCTTCAGTCACTTTCTTTATTTCCTGCTCGCCTTTGCCTACGTCTTTCTTGTCGCTGTCCCATGCCGATACAAATCCTGGTGTGCCATCAGTTCCTGTAAATTCTTTTTTCATGTTTGCATCCATAGTGGCCCATTTGCTGTAATCATTTTGATTTTTCAGGTATTTTATATAGTCGAATACCTGTTGTTTTGGTTTGTTAATAGTCACTTCTCTTTCGGCTCCGAATTCTTTTTTTACAAATAGTGCAATTACTAAAACGATAACGATAAGACCCGCTATTGCAAGCAGAATTGTTTTTAAAATACTCATGTCAGGAGGTTTTGGTTAATGTTAGAAAATACAGTTAAGTTAGATTTTTTTGGATGAGTGAAAACGTTTTATACTTATAGAGTACTCTCGTTGTGTTCATCAGAATTCATGAACGCGATATACCCTGTTTTGTAGTTATCAATTATTTTTTTCGATAACATAAGATCTCATTTCCTTAATTTTCCCATTCTCCAAACGGTAAACATCGAAAAAAGACGCATTAAGCATTCCGCCGTCTTTTTTTCTGCATTTTACTTCGCCTTCTACTGCTACATAATCGCCTTCTGCAATTTCAGTTTTAATTGTTATCATGGGCGCTCCTTCAAAATTCTCATTACTTATCTCTTTACGAAATGCATCTTTACCAACATGATCAAATGCACCCGGCATGGTCCAGCTAACATCATCTGCTACATACAATAAAATTTTTTCTGTATCATTTTCTGCAAAGCCTTCGTTTACCTTTTTAATGATCTCTTTGTTTGACATTGACATTATTGAAAATTTAGTGTTTTATTAATGAGTGAGTTATTTAGTATTACTTTCTGCATATTTTTTAAAGTTGTTGAGTACTCCCTGGCAAAAATCTCTTTGTATTTTCAATGGAGTTTTTGTTTCAGGTTCAAAGGTTTCCCTAATAATTGTTTCATTGCCTTGGGGTATAAAAGTATTTATTGATTTTCTGCCATCAGATGTTGTGAGTTCAATAAGCTCAAATGTTTTTACCTTATCGTATTTGCCACAGTAGTCAAAACCATTCTTACCATCTTTGCTTTGCATCCTGAATAAGAACGAGCCGCCATCTTTCAAATCAACCTCAACCAGCAGGTTATGCCAATCGTCTGAAGGGTTGTTCCATTCCATAATGTCAGCAGGTGTTGTCCAAAGTTTCCAAACGTTTTCTACTGTTGTCTTTACAGTCGTTTCTGCTGTTATTTTTGTTATTTCATTTTCCATCTGAAAAATTTATTTGAAATGATTTCCCGTGTCGTTTTTTAAAAATAGTGCAAAGGTGTTTTTGTTTAACTCACCGTTACTTCTCTTCGAGCACCGATAAAATATTACCCGCAGGGTCTTTAAACCAGGCAATGTTTGGTCCATAAGAACTTCTGCAAATTCCCTTTTCATCTGTTTTTATCTGGCCGTCATATTGTTCAAATGATACGCCTTTCGCAATCAGTTCGTCTGCTGCTTCATCAATATTTTTTACAGGAAAATTAAGGATGGTAAAAGTTGCCGCCGTATGATTGGGCTTCGGGTAAATAATGATGTTATTTCCTCCTTCAATATGCAATTCTATCAATCCCATCGGATTGTCAGTTATTTCCAATCCAAGAACATCGCCATAAAAAGCTTTTGCTTTTTGCAAATCATCTACCGAAAATCCGCTAAACGCTTTGGTGTGCTTAAACATATTTGTTATTTAAAAGGTTACACTTTTGATTTGATCATACATACCATTTCGTCATCATTTTTATACCATTCTATACAAGGTTTTGTATTATCAAAACGGTTGTCCTGCATCATCTCATGAAAGACATCTTTTATACAATCTGTTTTCTTGCGCCAGTCTCTTACAACTTCCATCAGGTAATTTCCCTTTTCGATAGTGTATTCTTCACAACTGTATTTTTCGGCTTCGCCTTCGTATCTTTCTTCTGCCGCTGCTTTATATACTATTTCTCCGTCTTCCGTCATGTAAGCAATGCCGTAATACGAGCGGTCTAATCCTTCGGGAAGCACTTTTATCAATTTCTCAAAAGCATCGCCAATACCCAAAGGGAAAGTTTTTACCCGTACACCCAGTACCTTTACCTCGTCTTTTAAATTACATATTTCCATAACTGTAATTACTTATGAAACACAAACGTAACGTGAAAAAGTAAGTTTTGCAAGGTGTGTATGCGGCATTATAAGGGGTTGATTACGACAATTGATTTATCTACATTTGAAACATGAAGCACATATCTATCCTTGTTCCCAAAGGCGCTATATTAGGAAGCCTTGAAGGTAGCCGCCAGTTGTTTAGCCAGGTAAATGAATTTTATAAATTGAGGGGTGCGCCGCCGTTATTTATCGTTCAGTTAGTAGGCCTTTCAAAGGAAACAAAGTTGACCGGAGGATTATTTACAGCCAACACCGATGCTGTGCCGGAAGATATAAAAAAGACTGACCTCATCATTATACCTGCTATTGACGGAGACCTTAAACATGCCATTGAAGAGAACAAAGATTTTATTCCGTGGATTATAAAACAATATAAAAGCGGGGCAGAGGTTGCGAGCCTTTGTCTCGGCGCTTTCCTGCTCGCCTCAACGGGATTATTAGCCGGCCGCAAATGTGCCACTCACTGGATGGCTGAAAATGCTTTCAGGGAAATGTTCCCCGACGTGAACCTCGTTACGCAAAAGATCATTACAGACGAACAGGGAATTTATTCAAGTGGCGGCGCTTTCTCTTACCTCAATCTTATTTTGCACCTGATCGAAAAATATGCAGGCCGTGAGATTGCTGTTCTCAGCGCCAAAGTATTTGCAATAGAAATAGACAGAGACAGCCAGTTGTCATTTACTATTTTTCAGGGACAGAAAGAGCACGATGATGATTCGATAAAAAAAGCGCAGGAGTTTATCGAAAAAAATTACCAGGAAAAAATAACGGTTGATCAACTGACTTCCATGCTTGCTTTGGGAAGAAGAAATTTTGAGCGGAGGTTTAAAAAGGCTACTTCAAACACAGTTGTAGAATATATGCAGCGTGTAAAGATTGAAGCCGCAAAAAAAGGGCTTGAAACAAGCAGAAAGAATGTAAATGAACTGATGTATGAAGTAGGATATACTGATACCAAGGCGTTTAGAACCACATTCAAAAAAATCACCGGTTTATCTCCCTTAGAGTATAAGCATAAATATAATAAGGAAACGGTCGCTTTATAAAGAAATGCAATTTCAGAAGATTGTTTTATCGCAGTCGATTTATACAGCAGCTTAAAATATTCGTACATATTTTTTTGACCCTTGCCGGTAATGACAACTGCTCTTGCATTTTTAGTTCTTCTTACCCAGTCTGATAACAGCATTTTGTCGAGCAAAGCTGCCGCAAGCGAACCGGCAATATGATGCCTTCTTTCACTCCAGTCGAGACATGGGCGTAAGAACGAACGCCTTTGTTGCTTCAGTTCATCAGTGTGAATGTCTAAGCCTGAAAACCACTTTTTGCCTTTGCTGCTAACTTCGAAAATATTATTATTGTCAACTATTATATTTTGCTTAAGCAGGCTATCTGTTACTGCTACACCTACTTTGCCCGCAAGATGGTCGTAACAGGTTCTGCAATGTTTGATCGTCGGATTATCTCCGTTGATCAGACCGGGTTTTGCTGCTGAATGAGGCAGCAGATTTGCCATTCCTTCGATAGCATAAGCAATCTCTTTCCTTGAAAATTTATAATACCTGTGCCTTCCCAGATTTTCTGCGCAAAGCAGGCCAGCCTGCACCAGCTTGCTTAGATGCATGCTAATATTTTGTGGTGACGTGTTTGCGCTGATCGCTAACTCTGTTGCAGTAAATGCTTTCCCATCCAGTAACGTCCACATAATGGTTGCTCTTACCGGGTCTCCAATCAGCGCAGCTATTTTTTTAAATTGATCTTCCATTTCGTGCAGCCACACTTCAGTATTAATTGAAGTGTTTGTGTATAAAGCTACTTTATTTTGTAAAACAATCAGTGTATATGCCTGCAACTTTATTTCTGCAATCTGAGATACAAAACCCTTTCAGGTTATACAAATCAATGCTTCGCAATAATCCTGTTTTTTGGGATGATACTAACAGGCTTTGGGCTCTATATTCTTATAAGAGTTGCAGGAAAATTTTAAGCAACAGCGATACTTATATACCGGTTACTAACCCTGGTAACAGGGACGGACTGAATGAATATGCTCTGCTGATATTGCAAGGATTAGCAAGATTAAATAATGGCGCTGAACATGAAATTGCCCGGCAAACAGCTATGCTTTTGTTTGATAAAATGAAAACAAGTGCAATACAAATCATAGTTGAACAGCTTTTGCGGAATGAAGATAAAAAAGAGACAGACTGGGTTTGTTCCATTTGTAAGAAACTGCCTGTGATGGCGGTTTTAAAAAGCTTTGGTTTTAATAAAGAAGACGGTGATTTTATTGCATCTAAGATAGAGCAGCTTGTAAAAATAATGTTACCAACCAAAACGCGGGAGCAGGCTGAGAATATAAATGAATGTTCAAAACAACTATACACTATAACAGAAAAGTGTTTACTCGATACCAGTCTTTATAAAAATGTCAGTGACATTTTGTTTGAAAGATATAAAGTGAACACTGATAAAGTAGGTTCTCTGTGTGTAAGCAATCTTGTTGGTTTATTTATACAAAGCTTTGATGCAGGCAGAGGAATATTAAGTAATTCACTACTGCAGGTTGTAAGTAAAAACAATCCTTTACCTGAAAATATTACCCAGGATTTTATAAGGAAAGCGGTGATGGAAACGATGAGGTTTGACCCACCGATCCATAATACACGACGGGTAGCTGCTGAGGATATTTTGTTAAACAATGTTGAGATTAAAAAGGGAGAGGTTATATTATTAGTGCTTGCCGCTGCTAACAGAGACCCCCTGAGATTTGATAACCCTGACTTGTTTGATATTGAAAGAACCAACAATCATGAAAACCTGGCATTCGGATTTGGAGGTCATGCATGCATAGCCAAACAATTTTCAATCGGTTTAGCTGCAGCAACTTTAGCCTTCATTTTTCAACATTACAAAACAATCAGGCTGCTGGAAAAGAACATACAGTATGAGCCGCTGATAAATGCAAGACTTCCAAAAAGCATGATGATTTCTTTAAAATAATTTAAAATAAAGTAAAAATGATAGCAGTTATTTTTGAGGTAGTTCCGAACGAAGGACAAAAAGATGAATATTTTAAAATTGCAGCAGCACTAAAGCCGGCGCTTGAGAAAATAGATGGTTTTATCTCAATAGAACGGTTTCAAAGTTTTTCTGACCCTGCAAAAGTTCTGTCGCTCTCCTTCTGGGAAAATGAAGAAAGTATAAAAGAATGGCGGGGTATAGAAATGCATCGCTGGGCACAGTCAAAAGGCAGAGAAATGATATTTAAAGACTACCATTTAAGAATTGCATCCGTTAGCCGCGATTATGGAATGTTTGACAGAAAGGAAGCCCCTGAAGACAGTAAGATATTTCATTCTTAACTACATAAAAGGAGCATACCGGAATGATGAATAAAATACAAAAAGTACAAGAGTGCGACGCAACGGCAGCTATATAAAAAGACAAATGCCGGCTACAAAAAAATTTTCGCTTAGTTGACAATTCACCATTGCCCCCGCACTTACAAAATATCTTCCAGCTCCTTTAAATGATGAATGATGTACGTTGGCTGCAGCGTTGTTTCTTCTTTTAAATGATTGACAAACACTGTATCCATCCCGGCATTCATTGCACCAAGAATGTCGGCATCTAAGTTATCGCCATGCATTATTCCTTCGGTGTAGCAGCAGCCTGCCTTGTTGATTGCGTAGTCAAAAATCTCTTTGTGCGGTTTAAGGCAACACGCAGTTTCAGAAGTGGTGACAGTAGCAAAGTAATTGCCGATACCGGCGTTTTCAAGCTTGCGCCATTGCACCTTTTCAAAGCCGTTCGTGATCAGATGAAGCTTGTAATTCTTGTTTGAAAGATATTGGAGTATTTCTTCAGTATGTGGAAAAAGGGCTTTTTTGGTTGGCAGAATTTCAAGGTATTCCTGGCTTAGCTGCCGCGCAAAACTTTCATCGCCAGTTTTAAAATCCAGCAAAGTGTGCCACATTCTTTTCCATTTCAGTTCATCCTGTCTTATAAATCCGTGATTGTAGCGATGCCAAAGCCTTTTATTATGTGCAGCATAACTTTCGTAAAAAAGCTGGAAGTCGGGTGTAAGCGTCTCGTGAAGGCGATGCAGCACAAATAGCTCGTGCAGCGTTTCTTTAGAATTCGTTTCAAAGTCCCACAGCGTGTGGTCGAGGTCGAAGAAAAGATGCTTATAAGTCATTTACTGCAATTTCGCTATGTGTTTACTTAGTTTTGCAAAACTATTTTTAAATTCATACAAATGAATGTTATAATAACCGGTGCGACCAAAGGAATGGGACGGGCAACTGCCGAACAATTTGCTGCTGCCGGATACAATATTATCGCCTGCGCCAGAAGCGAAAAAGACCTGCAGCAGATGCAGCAGGATTTTGCTTCCCGTTTCACTGCGGTATCTGTTTTTACGAAAGCTACAGACCTTGCTGATGGTAATGAAGTAAAAGATTTTGGAAAGTGGATTCTTGATTCTCAGTTTTCTCCTGATGTGTTGGTTAACAATGCGGGCTACTTCGTTCCAGGAACTGTACACGATGAACCAGATGGAACAATTGAAAAAATGATGGCGGTGAATGTGTACAGCGCTTATCATCTTACCCGCATGCTGCTGCCTGCAATGATGGAAAGAAAGCAGGGACACATTTTCAATATCTGCTCGATTGCGGCTTTTACACCTTTGCCAAATGTTGGTTCTTATGGTATCAGCAAATTCGCTTTGCTTGGACTTTCAAAACATTTAAGAGAAGAAATGAAGCCTTTCAGTATCAAGGTAACCGCGGTTTTGCCAGGCGCCACTTTTACCGGAAGCTGGGAGGGTTCGGGTATAGACCGCAATAGAATTATGGAAGCGAATGATGTGGCTAAAATGATATTTGCAGCCAGCCAGCTATCAGTAGGGGCAGTTGCTGAGGATATTATTTTACGGCCTCAATTGGGTGACTTGTAAAAAGAAGGATGGAACGCAGATCTGTTAGGATAATTAAGATCAATTCAAATTCAGTATCTGCTCAAATCATAACAATCTTATATAATCAGCGTTCCATCCATCGCAACTATAACTTTTTTAAACTGTTTGCATGTAACTTTATCTTTGAAAAATTTCTTTTATGAAAAAGGTGAGATGGATACTGTTTTTTGCAATGATGATTTTTGCAGCGGTTGCAAATACGGCTCAGGCGCAATGTTCGATCTGTACAAAATCAGCCAGTCAGCTTGGCGAAAAACCTGCCCGTGGTTTAAACACCGGCATTGTTTACCTGATGCTTACTCCTTTTGCTATTGCCGGATATATTGGCTTCAGATGGTGGCAAGGTGAAAAAGAACATGATGCAGAAACTGAATAACTTTTTTAAGTCTTTTTGCAGTTTACTTTTCCTCCTTCTCGAAAATCTTACCCGTTTGTTTGTTTTTAAGGATAAGCTTTTTTGCTCCGTAGTGTGTCATTTCTTCCTTTACCAAATAATGATCGCTGTCATATTCTACCAGGTGATTGTCTTTAGATAAGCCTTCTTTACCTCTCCATATATCTAACTGAACCGGTTCCCAAAGCTTTGTTTTAGCCGAACGATAACAGGCATCTAAAACAGCATTTACAACGTAGCCGTCATAAAAAGTTTCCTTTGGCTGCACGCCCTGCTCAATCGCATTAAACATATCCATAAACATGTGATTGTAGCCCAGTTCATTCAACTCATCGCCTACCGGAAAGAGCCAGCCGGTGTTGCTTTCCGCTTTTTCAGCTATATAGTCACCGCCTTTACCTGTTGTAAACATTTCAAGCCCGGTGCGCAAAAAATTGTTCGACCATATTGTACCTTCAGTTCCCATTACTTCGTCGCGCAAATCGAGGCCGCCACGAAAAGTCCAGCTTACTTCAAATTGGGCAATTGCTCCGCTTTCATATTTTATCAGGGCAATAGAATGGTCTTCAGCATCTATCGGTTTTACCTGCGTATCTGCCCAGCACATTACTTCAACAGGCTTAATGTCTTTGCCGATAAAGCTTCTGGTTATTTCTATGCAATGACAGCCTAAATCCAATATGCAGCCGCCGCCGGCCTGCTCTATATCCCAAAACCAATCACTATGCGGACCGGGATGTGTTTCTCTCGACTTCGCCCAAAGTATTCTGCCAAGCGCTCCGCTCTGTACACTTGCAAGCGACTTTAAAAACTTTGGTGCATATACAAGATCTTCAAGATAGCCGTTAAAAATTCCTGCTGCTTCAACCGCTTCCAGCATTCGTTTGGCTTCTGCAGCATTTCTTCCCAAAGGCTTGGTAATCATTACAGCCTTTTTATGTTTGCAGCACAGCATTACTGCTTCTTCGTGCAGGTTATTGGGCAAGGCTATGCAAACAATATCTGCATCAGCATGCGCAATCGCTTCCTCCATATTAGTTGTTTGATGACTTACTTTGTAGTCTGCTGCAAATTTTTGTACAGATGTTTCGCGGCGCGAATAAATACTTACAATTTTATCCCTGCTTCTGGCTCCCTGCAGAGAGTCAGCATAAAAACGGCCAATAAAACCTGAGCCAAGCATAGCAATTCGTTGCATCGTTTTGTTTTTTTATTGATTAAAGTGATTGGTTTATTATTCCATAAATGTAAAGCGGTATCAGCACAATGCTTCTTCTTTGAGAAGAGGTCTTTCGTAAGCCATCTGCAAAATACAGACAGTTCCTTGTTTTGTGTCGACAATTTAAAAATAAGTTTTGTAAGCCAATTAAGCGCATGCAATGTTGCAGAAATCATTTTATACTTCGTGCCGCATGAAAGTTTGTTTTGAATTATTATGAGCCAGGCTGTATTGCTACTATTAAACATTCTTGCGTCGCACACTTGTACCTTTTGTTTTATAAGCGGCAATACTTAGGCAAAAAGAGAGCCGTCATTGCGGGGAGGAACGCCGAAGGCTTAGATCGTCATTGCGAGGAGGAACGACGAAGCAATCCCATTTGCAACAGTAAGCCCGTTCAAACACAAATGAGATTGCTTCGTGCCTCGCAATGACGAACGCTTCACAATGACGAACGCTTCACAATGACGAACGATGTCAGATAATGCAGTGTATGAGCTGCTATGAAAAGATGCGGTACAAGTGAGTGACACAACTATGCTTAATGCTTATTCTTCCGCTGGTACCTTAAAAAATCTATTGCATAATATATGCAGCAAGCAGTATAAATTCTGGTGCAAACAGGCGGTGCATATTGCTTCACCGCCTCTAAGGCTATTTTCTCAATTTATTCGCATTTGAAAGATTTTTATTTGCCCTACATTCGCTTTTATGTGTAGTGATGTTAAATATAGAATTATGAAGAAGGCTGTTCTTTTTTTAAGCTTCCTTATCGTAGCATTCCTTTCTGCAAAGTCGCAGGTGGTAGACTCGATGATAAAAGTATATGCAGAGCAGGTGCCCGACCAAAAAGTGTATGTGCATTTTGATAAAGACCTTTACAGGGCAGGCGAAACAGTTTGGTTTAAGGCATATCTTTTTTCCGGTTTCAGCCTGTCTGAAAACAGCAGGAATTTTTATGCTGAGCTGATAAACAGCAGGGGGAATATTTTACAAAGAAAAGTGTATCCCATAACCGAGTCTTCTGCCGCGGGAAATTTTGACCTGCCCGACTCTCTGCCTGCCGGAAACTTTATTTTCAGAGGCTATACTACATGGATGCTAAACTTTGATACATCATTTATTTTTCAAAAAAGCATTTCTGTTATAAGCAAAGCGGGAGTGGCAGAAAAAGCGAATCCGCCAGATGTTGCCAAAAATTATTCGATACAATTTTTCCCTGAGAGCGGCAATCTCGTTAATGGATTACAGTCGGTAGTGGCATTTAAGGCTAATGATGATAATGGAATTCCTTTTTTTGCAAAAGGCAATATTGTTGACAGCAAAGGCACCGTCATCACTTCTTTTTCTTCGGTGCATGATGGCATGGGAACCTTTGAACTGACACCTGCAGTCAACGAAACCTACCAGGCCGTGTGGACCGATGCCGCAGGCAAACAGCAAACGACACCTTTACCCACACCCAAAACAGAGGGTTATGTACTGAGGTTAACCACATCGGGCAACAGAAAAATTTTTATGCTTAACCGCTCCGAAGGTGTTCCTGATGACTGGAAGAAAGCAAATGTGGTGGCCTTACTGGGACAAATAAGAGTGTACAAAGCAAAAGCGGATTTAACAGATAGCAAAGTTACGAGCGGAGCTATTCCTGTTGAAGGGCTTCCGTCGGGTATACTGACTGTAACCATCTTTTCCAGTAACTGGGAACCGTTAGCCGAAAGAATAATAATGGTTAATAATGACAATTACAGCTTTGATGTAAAAATGAATACGCCCGAGCTGAACACAAACTTCAGGGCGAAAAATACGATAGAAATACAGGTAGACGACACGCTGCTGACAAACCTTTCGCTGGCGGTAACCGACGCTGCGATAGGAAGGCAAACCATGCGGGATAACATCATTTCACGAATGCTGCTTACAGGCGACATAAAAGGATATGTACATAATCCTGCTTATTATTTTTCTAATGACGCCGACAGCACTGCCAGCAATCTCGATCTTGTAATGCTTACTCATGGCTGGCGCAGGTATAACTGGGCAAATCTTGCCAAAGCACGAAAGCCGGTGTTAAAATATCCTTTTGATAACTATCTGTCTTTAGATGCAAAAGTATTTGGGGTTACAACCGCTTCACCTTTAAGAAACGATGAGCAATTATTGATTTTTTTGCAGGGCAAAGATTCGGCTACTCAATTTTTGCAAATGCCTAAATCAGGCTTTGATAAATTTACATTGCCCAATATTGTTTTCTTTGACACAGTAAGCGTTTATTACCAGTTTATGAAAGATAAAAAAGCAGAGAAGGAAATGAGCCTGGCTTTTTATAATAACTTTTATAAGGGAGTAAAGCGAATAGACCTTTTAAACAGGCCGGCTGATTTGGAAATAGATACTGCCGCTACTGCACGAACAAAATTTTTTGCCGACAAATTGTACCAGAATGGAAGCAAGCTTAATCCCGGGGGAAATGTACTGGCAACTGTAACGGTGAGAACAAGAGTTAAAAGCCGGCTACAGGAACTGGATGATAAATATGCCAGCGGCTTATTTAAAGGCGATGACGGTTATTCTTTTGATTTAACAGGTAATAATGCGATTTCCTACCTGGATATATTTTCTTATCTGCAGGGAAGAGTTGCAGGCCTTCAGGTATCGGGAACCGGTTCAGGCACTTCTTTAACGTGGCGTGGTGCCACTCCATCTCTCTTTTTAGATGAAATGCAGACGGATGTGTCGCAGCTTTCCGGCGTACCGGTGAGCGATGTTGCTTACATAAAGGTATTAAGGCCGCCATTTATGGGAGCCGTAGGTGGCGGAGCAGGTGGAGGTATCGCTGTTTATACTAAAAAAGGTGGCGATGTAAAACCTGATCCGGGAAGGGGGAAAGGATTAAATAAAAGTTTTGTAACAGGCTATTCAACTCCTAAAGAATTTTACTCTCCTAACTACAAAGACCTCTCAGGTTCGGCGGAGGTCGCTGCTGACTACAGAACCACTCTCTACTGGAACCCCGCAATATTAACTGAGGCAGGCAGAAAGAAAGTAAAATTAGAGTTCTACAACAACGATATTACAAAGGCTTTTCGTATCGTGCTCGAAGGGGTAAACGAGATTGGTAAAATGGTTAGAATAGAAAAGGTAATTCAGCAACCAAAGTAAACCGGCATTGTTATCCTGTCTTGTTTACCTGTAAATGAACGTATATGTCGACAATACTTATAACCGGGGGAACCGGTTTAATTGGCTCTGCTCTTACCCCAATGCTTACTGAAAAAGGACACAAGGTTATCATTCTTTCAAGAACGCCCCGTGCTGCTGCCAACAATGTATCGTATGCCAAATGGGATGTAAAGTCTCAAAAGATAGACAACAATGCTGTGTCATCAGCAGATTATATTATTCATCTTGCCGGTGCAGGAGTGGCAGATAAAAGATGGACAACTGAACGTAAAAAGGAAATTGTCGAAAGCAGGACTGAGAGCGGCGCTTTGCTGGTAAAAGCATTGCATGAAATACCAAACAATGTGAAGGCAGTAGTAAGTGCGTCAGCGATAGGTTTTTACGGAGACGATGAAAAGCGTTCAGCAAAGAAAAAATTTTTCACTGAAGAAATGCGTGCAGATAAAGAATTTCTTGGTGAAACATGCCGCCTTTGGGAAGAAAGCATCGACCCTGTACAAAAGGAAGGCAAACGGCTGGTAAAGCTGAGAGTAGGTATTGTGTTAAGCAACAATGGCGGAGCATTTCCCGAGTTTAAAAAGCCGGTAAAGTTTGGAATAGCAGGTGTGCTTGGGAGTGGCAAACAAGTTATAAGCTGGATACATATCGAAGACCTGTGTCGCATGTTTTTATTTGCAATTGAGAATGAAAATATGCAGGGAGTGTACAATGCCGTGGCTCCTTTACCTGTCAGAAACAAAGAACTTACTTTGTCACTTGCACAGAAAATGAAAGGAAGATTTTTTGTGCACATGCATGTACCGGTATTTGTTTTACAGGCAATGCTGGGCCAGGTAAGCGTAGAAGTACTAAAAAGCGCCACAGTAAGCTGCGAAAAAATAAGAACCGCAGGATTTAGTTTTTTGTATCCTGATATTGACGGAGCGTTAGACGATTTGGTGAAGGAAAGGGGTAAATGAATTGACTATAGACGAAGAACTTTATCCTGACATCCCCTCATATAGGAAGAAACGGAATTATAATTTCCGCTGTATAAAAAAATGTGTAGCGATTTTTTTGGAGCCGGGCTGTAGTTCTGCTATTTTACATCGTTGCGTCGCACACTTGTACTTTTGTTCAGTATTCAGCATGCACTACTTGTTCCGTTAGCGGGAATATTATTCCGGATGCAGTATAACTCACCAGAAAAGCAGTTGGAAGCGAAATGAAGAAAAAATTGTGGTGGAAAGGTTTAGATAGATAAGGTAATTAAGAACAGATAAAGACGGGAAAGAAAAATAGTAATTTGAGGTAAAACATTAATTTTACTTAAAACTACTGAGATGTCCAGTGTACAAAGCTTTAAGATTTATGAAATACTGCAAAAGCATTTTCAAAATGAAGTAGATGCAAAAGAAATTGTTCATCAAATTGAAGCAGTTGTAGAAAACGGAATTGAACAGAAAAAAGATATTTTTCTAACAAAAGATGACAAAGTGGATATGATAAAGTGGATGGTAGGTTTTTGGATTGCCCAAATGGCTGCAATTATTGGGTTGTATATAAAAAAATAGGTTGTTTCGCCTTCTTGATGTTCTTCACCGAAACCTCACCCTTTCTTAGTATTTTAAAAGCTACTCTCACCCTCAAAGCATCGTTCATTATCTCTTTTTATTTCCCCTACATTTTTCCAACCTCTACTTCCCGGCTGTAAGTTTCCAGCTAACGTGACAAGTAGTGCATTGCTGAATATAGAACAAAGCGTCTCAAGTGTGCGACGCAACGATGCAAAATAGTAGTAACACTGCCCGGCTCATAAAATGTATTTCACAACTATAATACGGCAAAAAATTAATCCCAGTCTTTCATTATCGGTGTGGTTTCCTTTGCCATGCGCTCAACAAATTTTCGTTCGTGCACCAAGAAACCGTTTCCTTTTGCACACAGGTGAACACGTATATTTTCTACACTCATTGGGTTTCCTTCGGGTATATCGGCAATATTGCTGTGGCGTATATCGTGACCGTCAATGATAACGACCATTCCGCTGCCAATAGCTTCCATTTTGTTTCCTTCGGTTATCAGCATGCCTGTATCTTCTCCCAGTCCTATCCCGATACAGGAAGGATTAGCGCCAACTGCCTGTGAGAGTCTTCCAAAACGGCCACGTTTCTCAAAATGTGAGTCGAAAATCACATTTTGCATAAAGCCAAGACCTGTGGTTATTTTCACTTCGCCTTTTAAATATGCTTTCGACGCATCACCTTCATATATCATGGTATTGCTCATTGCCATTGCGCCTGCAGAGGTTCCGGCAACAACAAGTGTGTCATAATAATATCTTTTTTGGATCAGTCTTAAAATATTGGTTCCTCCAAAAATCGCAGTCAGCCGCAACTGGTTACCGCCGGTAAACATAACCGCATCACAGTTTTGTATTCTTTCAATATACTCATCATCCTGCACGTCTTCCCGTGTTCTTATATGCATCACTCCTATATCTGTACACCCGATTCTTCCAAATGCTTCAAGATAGTTATTGCCTACCTCATACGGTACCATTGAAGCGGTGGTTATCACTTCAATTCTGGCCAAAATACCACCAGCTTCTTCTACAATCCTGCGAAGAATTCCGAGTTCAAAAAAATTTAGATTGTGGTGAATGTAAGGGACTTTTTCTAATGTGCCTTTGTCTTCTGCTCCACCGATTGCAATGAGTTTCCCCTTTATTTCCGGCATTTCTTGTGTTTAAACTAATGTTGCAAATGTTCCTTTATTGTATAACGCTTATAGCAGCAGCAATCGTGTATTAATATACCACAAACTTTACTATTGGTAATATTAATAGAGTAAGTCTAATGAAAGTAAACCTTTTTGCGCACAAATGAACTAAAAGGAATGATGAAACCAATTTTACTTATCAAAAAGCCCGCATTTCAAAATATTAATATTGACTGCATACTTAAAAAAACAAAAGGATACTAAGTAAATTGATAAACTTTACTTTTATTCGTTGAATTATTATTGAATATCTTTCACAAGTATTTAAAATAACCTTTCCCTATACGAATTATGAAAATTATAGAAACTAAAATATTGCGTGGTCCTAATTATTGGAGTGTTCGCAGAAATAAATTGATTCAAATTCGGCTCGACCTCGAAGAGATGGAGCACCGGCCTACTAATAAAATTGCGGGTTTTAGAGAAAGGATTGAAAAGCTGCTTCCCTCTATGTATTCGCACCGCTGCAGTGAGGGTGTTGAGGGAGGTTTTTTTCACCGCGTTGACGAAGGTACATGGATGGGTCATGTAATAGAACACATTGCACTCGAGCTACAAACCCTTGCAGGAATGGATACCGGTTTTGGCCGTACCCGCGGAACCGGAAAAGATGGCGAATACTATGTTGTGTATAGCTACATGGAGGAAGATGCCGGGGTGTTTGCAGGCGAAGCTGCAGTCAGGGTTGCCCAGGCGCTTGCAGACGATATTGATTATGACCTGGCAACTGACATTCAAATTCTGCGCGAGATACGAGAGGAGACTGCATTAGGTCCATCAACAGGAGGCATTGTAAAGGAGGCTGCCAAACGAGGCATTCCTTATATACGGCTTAACAAACACAGTCTTGTACAGTTAGGTTATGGTGTTCATCAAAAAAGAATTCGCGCAACCATTGCAAGCACTACATCTACTATTGCAGTTGATATTGCCGGCGACAAAGAAGAAACCAAAAATTTGCTGCAAGCTTCAGAAATTCCGGTGCCGCGTGGTACCATGGTGCGAAGTGAAGAAGGATTGGATGAAGCCATTGACACAATTGGATATCCGCTTGTTTTAAAACCTGTAGATGGTAACCATGGCAAAGGCGCTACGACCAATATTATGAACCGGTCTGAGGCTGTAAGAGCTTTATATGCAGCACAGGTTTACAGCACAAGCGTTATTGCCGAGCGCTTTATTACCGGCTTCGACTTTAGGGTTCTTGTAATAAACAATAAGTTCATCTGTGCCGCTTTGCGCACGCCTGCCAGTGTGGTTGGCGATGGCGAACATAGCATTCAGTGGCTGATAGATGAAGTGAATAAAGACCCCCGCCGCGGATTTGGACACGAATTAGTGCTAACCAAAATAACGGTAGATAGTTTTACGCATAAAATGCTCTCTGATATAGGATATACTCTTGACACAATCCCTCTAAAAGGCGAACTGGTTTTACTAAAGCCTACAGCCAACCTGAGCACAGGTGGTACAAGTACTGATGTTACCGATGAAGTACATCCTTCGAATATTTTTATGGCAGAAAGGATTTCTAAAATTATAGGACTTGATATCTGCGGCATAGATATAATGGCGCCAAACCTGCGGGAGCCGGTGACTGAAAACGGCGGTGCTGTTTTGGAAGTAAATGCAGCGCCAGGTTTTCGCATGCATATAGAGCCTACTGTAGGCTTGCCACGAAATGTATCGGAGCCGGTTATTAATATGCTTTTCCCGCAGGGAAGCTCAGGGCGTATTCCAATTATTGCGATTACCGGAACCAACGGAAAAACAACCACTACAAGATTAACCGCACATATTTGCAAGTCATCAGGATATAAAGTTGGTTTTACAACTTCAGACGGAGTATATATTCAAAACAACCTGTTGATGAAGGGCGATTGCACCGGCCCTGTGAGCGCACAATTTGTACTGAAAGATCCCACTGTTGATTTTGCAGTTCTGGAATGTGCCCGTGGAGGTATTTTAAAATCGGGTCTTGCATTTCAAAATTGTGACATTGCCATTGTAACCAACGTAAGCGCCGATCATATAGGTCTAGGCGGTATCGACAATCTGGAGCAGATGGCTAAAGTAAAAGCTGTTGTACCCGAAACTGTGTTTCCGCATGGATACGCAATACTCAATGCAGATGATGATTTGGTGTACGCGATGCGGAAAGAGCTCGAATGCAATGTAGCTTTTTTTAGTATGGATGAAAATAATCCGAGAATCAAAGAGCATTGTGAAGATGGAGGATATGCTGCTGTTTTCGAAAACGGGTACGTATCTATCTTGAAAGGTATGTGGAAAATAAGGGTTCATAAGGTAACTGATATACCTCTTACCTATGGCGGAAAGGCGGTGCATAATATCATGAATATTTTACCGGCAGTACTGGCAGCCTACTTATACCGCAAAATAAGTATTGATGATATTAAGCAGGCGCTTCAGACATTTATTCCTTCAGACAGTCAAACTCCCGGAAGACTTAATCTTTTTCAGTTCAAAAAATTCCAGGTGCTTCTCGACTTTGCACACAACCCTGCCGGTCTTGAATCGCTTGGAGGATTTATAAGTAAGATAGACGCAACAGCACGGGTAGGAATTATATCGGGAACCGGTGACCGCAGAGACGAAGACATCAGAGAATTGGGCCGAATTTCAGCAAAATACTTCGATGAAATTATTATAAGGCAGGATAAATATTTAAGAGGCCGCACAGCCGATGAAATTATAGGATTGCTGGTTGAAGGAATAAAACAAACAAAGTCAGATGATATTCCCGTAACAATCATTCTAAGCGAAAAAGAAGCCTTTTTACATGCTTATAAAAATGCCAAGCCCGGCTCGCTCATTACATTGCTGGCAGATAAGGTGGATGCTTCAATTGAACTGATCAGAAAGCTAAAAGAAGAGGAAGAAAGAATATAAATTAAGCAGTTTAAAGTAATACACTGATTATTTTAAAAAATATTGGTTCAGATATAGTGAACCCTTATTTTTGCACTCCATTTAAACGCATTGCCCGATAGTATAATGGTAGTACGACAGTTTTTGGTACTGTTTGTCGTGGTTCGAGTCCATGTCGGGCAACAAAAAAAGCGGATTGTTTATACAAGCCGCTTTTTTATTTATACTGCGACAGGAATAAAAAGGTGAGCAGGATTTTTTTTGAACCGGGCTTAATTACTACTATTAGACAATAGTTGCGTCGTCCTGCCTCAGGCGGGATACTTTTTGTTCTTTATTCAGCAACCAAATAGTCACTTGTATCGCTTGACAACTATATGCTTATTTTTAAAATTTCAAGCCTAAAAAAATTTACCGCCTTCATCACTGTCTAACAATGAGCTGGTAAGAGAATCGTCAAAGACTAGTTCTCTATTCGCCAGCACCTCACGCAGCAGGTCGTGAATGGTTATGATGCCTTCAAAATTATCTTCATCATAAGCTGCAAGGTATCTTGTGCCGCGCTTATTCATCAGGTACATGCAATCTTCAACCGTTTTTGTTACTGCTACCACGGGCAGGTTTGTTGTCATTACCTCACTCACTTGTGTGTCTTTGCTCGACCGCCCATGCAACACTACATTTCTTGTATAATCTCTTTCGCAAAACACGCCTTTATAGTCTTCGTCATCCATTACTATTACATAACTCAGGTTCACATCGATCAGTTTCTGAAGCGCTTCAAAAACCAATGTGTCTGGCTGCACAATGTTTGATGGTTTCTCTTTGGTTTCTAATATATCATTTACAGTTCGCATGACGAGGGAGTTATTTGTTTATTATTCGAATATACTTTTTACTTCTTTTAGTTGTATTTAATTTTTTATGAAAAAGATATGCTGGCAGTTCCGTTTTACAACATAGAGGTCGCATTTTTTAAAGTACTTTTTATGCGGTTATAATTTAAAAGTCTTTTCAACCTATTAATATCTGATTAGATGATAGATTCATCAGCAGTTAAAGAAAACAAAAGAATTTAAAAGGGACTGTTGCAGCAGATGTTGTATAAAGGTGATTTTTATGAAATTATCAAAAGTACAAGACCAACTTTTCTACTATCTACGAGATGGAAAAACAATGCATCCTTTGTTTAATTCATAAAGAATTGTATGATTACACGATAGACAACAGGAAAACTATTCTTCGCTACTTTGTATTTCATAATTTTGATAGTTAATAAGCACTGATACAGCAGTAATGTGCATGAACAGTGCGGGAAATATTTTAAATAAGCGACACAAATTATGATTACATACATCAATATTAGTGGCTTTAAATCTTTTCACAATTTTGAAATTGCATTTACCCCGCTAACTGTAATTGCGGGTGTAAATGCTTCAGGAAAGAGCAATTTATTTGATGCATTTCATCTTTTATCAAGACTTGCCGAAACAGATCTGAAAACAGCATTTAGTGAACAAAGAGGTAACCCGGATGAATTGTTTACTCAGTATAGCGATGATGAATTTGCAAAAGAGATGAAGTTTACAGTAGAAATGCTAGTAAATAGAAAGATCAGAGATAATTGGGGAGGTGAAGTCGAATTAAATAATACAAGATTGCGATACAGATTGAATATTGCCCGTTCTAATAACGGTTACGGTTTTCAGGCTCTAAAAATAACACAGGAAAGTCTTGAAAAAATTAAGCCGGAAGAGGATATATGGGGTAAAGAAAAGTTGCCTAAGCAGGCAAGGGGTCTATGGAAGACATTAAAAGCCGGTGGCTCAAGAGAACCATTTATAAAGACTGAAACTGAAGGAGATACACTTGCTATTAAGATAAGACAAGATGGTGGGCACGGTGGTAAAGCAACCCCTGCTTATGCGGCATCACAAACCGTTTTAGGCGGAGTTAACTCTGTTGATTTTAGGCATGCATTTGCTGTGAAGGAAGAGATGCGAAACTGGCAGTTTTTGCAATTGAACCCTGAAGATTTAAGAGAACCTACAAGACAGGACGCTGCATTAAAAGATGAAATTACCTCAAGTGGAAAAAATCTTGCTGCAGCTTTATTCAGGATTAAACAAGACGATCCCTATTCCCTTAGAGAAATATCCCGAAAGCTTAATTCCTTCCTTCCCGGATTTACAGAAGTAGATGTATATGATGACAGCGCCAACAGGCAGTATCTTATTAAATTGAAAGGAGAAGATGGTAAGTGGTTTTCATCAAGGGTTTTATCAGAAGGAACGTTAAGGCTGCTTGCTTTATGCGTATTGGAATATGACATGAAATATACAGGACTATTATGTTTTGAAGAACCTGAAAACGGCATTCACCCCTTTCGCATTAAAGCAATGGCTCAACTATTAAAAAGCCTTAGTGCAACTTTTGACGAAGAAGATGATTTGTTGCGGCAGATAGTTGTAAATACACATTCTCCTGTTTTACTTAGTGAATTAGTACAATGGAAAAAGGACTCCAATGTGTCAGTATGGTTATCAAGACAAAATACTTTAATTACGGAAATTGAGGGTACAAAAATGAAGTTAAAAGTAACGAGGGTATCTCCAATAATAAAGGAATCTGATAATGGAAGGCAACTGATGTTACCGTTTACAAATTCCAGAGAGCAGAAATTTACATTAACAGAGACAGCAGATTATCTTAAAACTGCTGAAACTGAAAAAGCGTTGGAAGCAATAGAATCATGAATAGAATTATTATAGGATATTCAACTGAAGGCTCTACGGACGTACGTTTTCTGCAGAGTATTATTGAGCGAACGTTTGTAGAGGTTGGTTTTGAATGTAGTTCTCAAATAGAAGTAATGACACCGGTGGTATATATAAAGAAATCTAAGGGAGACACCTTCCCTAATCAAATACTACATTCAAGTAAGGAGGCTTTTGAGAATGGAGTAATGGCTTTTTGTGTTCATTCTGACGCTGATGCAGAGAATGACGCAGTTGTTTTTGATAAAATAAATAAAGCTTTTGATAAAGTATATACGGAAGAAGATAAAAATATTTGTAACAATCTCATAGCTATTATACCAATACAAATGTCTGAAGCATGGATGCTTGCAGATAAGCAATTGCTAAAAGATGAAATAGGAACTACATTAGAAGATTTTCAATTATTAATTAACAAAGCCCCCGAGGCATTTACTGATCCTAAAACAACAATTAAAGAAGCGATAAGAATTGCAAGGAAAGATTTCCCTAAACGAAGAAGGGGAAGCCTTACAATTGCAGAACTATACCAGCCTATAGGACAAAAAATTGAAATAGAGAAGCTTAATGCATTGTCTTCTTACAGAAAATTTAAAGAAGGAGTAAGGGATGCTTATAGAAAGCTAAATTATTTACAATAGTTTCTAACTCTGTTGGTGTTAAGCAATACCATTGCCGCTATTTAATCCTATAGTACGGAAAAAAAAGCCAAAAAAAGATATAAGTGAGTGACACAATCAGAGCTGAATTAAAAGCAGATGTCCATTTCTGGAAACTATAAGTATGAAGGAAAATAAAGTGTTTTTGCACCAACAGTACCAGCTCTGCATACCATAAGAACTGCAGGCGGATCATTCTTTTTATATAGCTATGGCAAATAAACCGCGTTCACCATAGCAAACCAAATTGCGCTGCTAAAGCAAAGATGCATGCATTTTAAAACGAAGCGCCGCTCCTCATTTCCTTTTAAATAACAGCTATTACCGTCTGAAAGGTTATTGGTGGGATATGCAGGCAGATAAGAAACTTTTACGGCAGCTATCTGTAATGCTTTTCTGCATTTGGTTTTAAAAAAAAGCTGCGGTTCTAAAAACTGTACACGAGTGCGACGCAACGGCCGCCCTAATAGAAATCCAACCGCCTGGTTCATTAAAATTATTCTTACACACGATAAGTACATTTTATATTGGTTCACACAATTATTCTACTTTTACCGCCCTGAAAAAAACTTGTCAATGGAAGAAATTGTAGAGGCTATCAGCGTATTGTTTCAGGCCTTTAAAAAGGCTAAAGAGGATAGAATTGAAAAGCTTCCGCAATCGGGTAGTGACAGGGTGTATTTTAGAATTTATGCGGGCAACGAAACTTATATTGCTACATGGAACAACAACATAAAAGAGAACGAGACTTTTTTTTATTTTTCCCATCACTTCAAAAAAGCCGGATTGCCGATGCCGGCAATTTATGCGGTAAATGCAGAAAAAAACCTTTACCTGCAGGAAGACTTTGGCACAGACAGCCTGCTTGATAAGCTGGAACAGTATGGACATACCGAATACACTTATCATTTGTACCGGCAAACGCTGAAGGCACTGGCAAAAGTGCAGATATTGGGCGATAAAGATTTGGATTACGAGAGGTGCCTGACGGCAAAAGAGTTTGGCAGGCAGGCTATATTGAGCGACCTTTTATATTTTAAATATTACTTTTTAGATACATTAAAGATCCCTTACGATAAGCAGGCAATGCTCAATGATTTTGATGCCTTTTGCGATTATCTTGATAACAGCAGCCATAAGTATTTTTTGTTTCGCGATTTTCAAAGCCGCAATGTGATTGTCAACAACGACCAGCCGCATTTTATAGATTTCCAGGGTGGAATGAAAGGCGCTTTGCAATACGATGTCGCTTCTTTGCTATGGCAGGCGAAAGCCAGCCTGAGTGAAGAGTGGAAAGATACATTGCTTGAAGGTTATGTTGATGAAGTTGAACTGCTGCTGAATGAGAAGATTGACCGCAAAATGTTTTTGAGTCAATACAATGGATATGTTCTCATCCGTCTGTTACAGGTGCTCGGCGCTTATGGTTTCAGGGGACTTTTTGAGCGGAAAGCGCATTTTTTAACCAGCATTCCTTTGGCGTTACGCAACCTTACATTCTTTATTCAAAACCAACAAATTGGCTTGGTTACTCCTGAGTTTGACAGAATACTGAAGCTGATGGTAGATGATAAAATCATTAAAAGATTTGAAACTGTAAAAGCAAATGAAAGCACTCCGCTAATTGTAAAAGTGTGTAGCTTCTCTTATAAAAAACAGTTGCCTGTTGATGAAACAGAAAACGGTGGCGGATTTCTCTTTGACATGCGCGGCATTCTTAATCCCGGAAGGTTTACAGAATACAAATACCTGACAGGCAGAGATAAGGAAGTGAAAGATTTTCTGGAGCAAAAAACAAAGATGACTGATTATATGAACAGCGTTTTTGATATTGTTGATATTTCTGTCGAAGATTATATTAAAAGAGATTTTGCAAGCCTGATGGTAGGTTTTGGCTGCACCGGCGGACAGCACAGAAGCGTATATGCAGCCGATGCTTTGGCAAGACATCTCAAAAACAAGTTTGGCGTGAAAGTGCAATTGAATCACCTTGTGCAGGACGCGAAGAACTGGATGCAGCAGCCCCGGCCCTAAAGAGAGAAGAGAGATGCCGCTAATTCCCCTTCAGGGGATTACCGGTGTCATTTTGATAAAGAAAAATATATGCAGCAAAACTTTAGTTTCGATAGCAGCTTTAATCCCCCCTTCAGGGGGTTAGGGGGCATGATACTGGCCGCAGGCATTGGCAGCAGATTAAAGCCGTGGACCGACAATCATCCTAAAGCTTTGGCAATAGTAAATGGCAAAACCTTACTGCAGCGAAACGTCGAATACCTGCAGCAATACGGCATACATGAAGTGGTTGTAAATGTGCACCATTTTGCAGACCAGATAGTTGATGCAATTGCAAAGAACAATGGCTGGGGCAGCAAAATCACTATCAGTGATGAAACCAATGAGTTGCTTGAAACGGGAGGAGGTTTATTAAAAGCCGCTTCTTATTTTCATGACAAAAGTCTAATTGTTTTAATGAATGCAGACATACTTACTGATTTGAATTTACATGCAATAATTGGTTATCACCAGGAGAAGAAACCGTTGGCGACATTAGCGACTACAAGCCGTGAAACCTCCCGTTACTTTTTATTTGATGAAGGCAATAACCTGTGCGGATGGAGAAATGTAAAGACGGGGGAAGAGAAGCCCCCCCGCCCCCCGAAGGGGGGAGAAAAAATACAGAGAGCGTTTAGCGGGATACACATAATTGAGCCACAACTATTTTCATTAATAAAACAACAGGGAAAGTTTTCGATGGTAGAGGTATATCTTAATTTGATGAATGAACACACGATAAAATCATTCGATCATTCAGAAAGCAGGTTTGTTGATGTTGGTAAACCGGAGAGCATTGAACAGGCTGAGGTAATGTTTTCGGTTTAGTTTTTACTGGCTTAGCAATTGTTTATTTTGGTTACAAGCGTTACATCGCTGATGGGACTTTTGTTGCGACGCATTACGTTCATCGGTTGTATTTCAATTGTGTCTTTTATCGTGTTGTGTTTCTAAAGCGCACTTACTCCCGATCAAAGCATTTATACTTTGATATAAATCTTCCTTTTATCTAAAAAGTAAACAATCACCCAATAAAAGGCAACCATGCAAAATGCATACAGCAAAGAGCCAAACTTCAGGTTGTCACTTAGCGGCTTGCATACATGTAAATAGAACCATTGAAAGGAAGAAATATAAACTGGTTTTCCAGCTTCATCTACGTGATCTATCCATCTTATAAGAGCCAGAATCCGGGGTAAAAAGCCACTAAGAAAAAAGATAAATAATGGGTTTTTACCAAACACATCAAAGAACCTGCTCCAGACACCTTTTGCATTTTTAAATTCTATTAAATAAATAAGCAAGCCTAAGACCATAGAAGCAAGTCCGGCAGTGTAGAGTACAAAGCTGCTTGTCCATATCTTTTTATTGATAGGAAAAGCCAGATCCCAGGCAAAGCCGAGAAAGGTAAGTATAGCGCCGGCAATAAACAGATGAGAAAGCATTTCCCAGGTTTTGCCCTGCTGCCTGATATATTTTCCTGCAAAATATCCCAGCACGACCTGTACAATAGCTGCCATCGTGCTGCAAATACCCTCAGGATCAAATGCAACACCTTCGCCTTTGTACATGTGGTTTATGCCTAAAACAGATTTGTCAACTGCAGTTCCAAAGAAACCCGCAAGACTGTAAGGATCGCCGTTTCTTCCGGCAAAAAAACAAATAAGCCAATAACCTGTAAGTAAAAGGATGCTGGTAATAAAAGCCCCTTTTGGTTTTAAAAAATAAACGATCAACGAGGCGAAAAAATAGCAAAGAGATATTCGTTGCAGCACACCAAAAATTCTGATATTCTCCCATTGTTTAAAAACGATTGCATTATCCTTCCATTGAATAAAAGGACACCAGTTTAAAAACAAGCCAATAGCGAATATCAGTAAAGTTCTTTTGAGTACTTTTTTAAGAAAAAAAGCGGTTCCTTTTTCATGAAACCTGGGCATTACAAAAGCCATCGCATTACCGACCGCAAATAAAAAGAAAGGAAATACCAGGTCAGTTGGCGTACAGCCATGCCATTCTGCATGCTCAAAAGGAGAATAAATATTTGCCCAGCTTCCGGGATTATTAACCAGAATCATCAAGGCAACAGTAGCGCCGCGAAAAACATCAAGAGAGTAGTAGCGTTGGTTCATTTGATTAAAAGATGAACTGTCAGTAAGAGCAAATTAAGGTAAAGTGTGAAAAGTGTGAAAAGGAAAAATTTTTGGAAGAGTTGAGACTTATGCTATTCTTGCTGACCCATACTTTTTTTAAGCATATATTTAAAAAATAGTATAATCAGGAAGGGTATAGGACTAATAAAAAACATTCTAAACGGGACAATTGAATCTCGGATAAGCTGAACTTTTATAGGGTAACAGACGTCAATAATTCCAATGCAAACAAGCAGGATAACAACAATAGAATAAACAAGTATCCAAATAATTAAAAGCCATTTTTCTGAAAATTGCGTTAAAGAATAGTATCCGATAAGTGCTACTAAAATAAGTAAAAAAAAATTAATTGAGTGTTTTTCAATTGGTGGTATTGTTTGAAAAAAATTAATATCATATCCCTTAGAGCTTCCCCACGAAATAAACAACATAAGTAATACTGCTATTACTATTCTTTTACTCATCATTTTTGAAATAAGGTTTCGAATACTTTATCCAGGTTAAAAAAATTAAACCATAAATGAAGGTTGTAAACAAATAATGCTGGGCAAAATCTGCCACCGGAGAATTATGCAAATTCAGCAAGGCTAATGCATAACATCTTAAAACGTTAAGAATGAAAATACCTAAAGTACCTGTCACTAAATAAGTTAGTTGTTTCTTCCATCCCAAAGGAACACTAAGCAGAAAGCCGATATAAAGAATTATCAGTTCTAAAGCATTGCAGCGATCGGCAATTCCGATTGCTCTTTGACCGTCTATAAAAAAAACTGTGGTATGGCCTTGAGTATTTTGTTGTTCCTTAAAAGCAGAACGTGAACTATGGAGTATATTGAACAACAAACTAGTTGTTTGTGCAGTTAAAATTGTCAGTTGCCTGTCTGGTATTCTTGCAGGCAGTAAAATAAGATAATACAAAAGTTTCCAGCAAACGAAAATTATAAAAGCACGAATAAGAAAGACTCTTACAGATGCAGGAATTATGTTAGCAGAGTTGTTTAAAAAAGAAACTTTATTCATAATTGCGTTAAGCTTTTTTAGTATTTAAAGATATAATTAAATGAATAAGCAGTTAAGATTAGAAAGGTAAATTAAAAAGTATTTAAGAAGCATAATAAAGGAAATTATAACATATTTGAGGGTGACTGACGCCGTTATTTACCTATATTTGCGACCTTTATAAATAGACGCAGAGGTGGATGCATTTTATTTAGTGTATAGATTTGCAATACATATTGAAGCTTTACTAAGTAATGTTAATAGGCAATAAGAAATTTCTTATTGCTTTTTCTTTAAAAGATGTAGCTGAGGTGGCGAAGCTTTGCATAATAGTTGAGTTCTTTTAAAATTTAAGTATGTTATATAAAATTGTTGTTTCCCTTATACTTATTTATGGATTATCTGCTTGCGCAAATACAAAAAAGTTTATTTATTTTAATGATCTTGAAAAAAAAAATGGGGAAGATAATATAGCTAATATACCGTCTATAAAAATAGAAAAAGGCGACATTTTGCAAATAACAGTTTCCACTATTGACAGAGATATTTCTCAATTGCTTAATCCTACTACGAATGGTATAACAGGAGTTAATGTACCAGTAGCACCGGGATATTTGGTTGATAGTACAGGATCAATAGAATTGCCATTGGTAGGGAAAGTGAAGGTAAGCGGAAAGACCACTGCTGAAATAAGTGAAATAGTCAAAACAGCTTTAAGTCAAAGTGTAAAAAACCTGTTTGTTTCAACAAGATTGTTAAATTTTAGAATTTCAATATTGGGAGATGTAGCAAGACCTGGTGCTTATAATATTAGTAATGAAAGAGTTTCAATTTTAGAAGCGTTAAGTATGGCCGGCGATGTAAACATTAGTGCCAAAAGAAATGATTTACTGCTAATAAGAGAAGTTGGAGACAAAAGACAGTATGTAAGCATTGATTTAAGCGATAGTAAGATTTTTACTTCTCCCTACTTCTATTTAGCTAATAAAGATGTGATATATGTTAAGCCATATTCAAACCGTCTGTTTGCTAACACAATTGGCTTTCAAATTTTGCCAACAATTTTTGGCGCACTTTCTTTAGGGCTCGTTATTTATAGCACATTCAGGAAATAACCCCAAAAAACACCTTTACTTACTTTTTTAAGTTTTTCTGCTTTTATATTAATAATAAGACGGTAAAAAACTTACAATTAGTCAATAAGTTGGAATACTAATTTAAACAGCAACTTTAAAAAGTTGAGCAAATTGTTCATTGAAAATATAAGATTTCATGACTTACAACGATAATAATAATCTTCTTACTAATGGAGCGAGTCAACCAGAAAGTGAAATTCAAATAAACAAGATATTTGCTAAAGCTTTTTATCATTGGCCTTTATATGTATTAGTAACCTTGTTTGCACTTGCATTTGCTTGGTTATACCTACGCTATACCAAACCTGTTTTTGTCTCAGTTGCCAAGATTTATATCAAAGATGAGAATAAAGCAGGTGCCAGCAGGCAGACTAATGCGTTAGATGCATTTGCTCTTTTAAGTGGTAACAAACTGGTTGAGAATGAAATGGAAATTATTAAATCTCCTCTTATTCTACAGGATGTAATCAGAGAGAACAGGTTTAATATACGATATTTTGAAAAAGGTCAATTTAGTGACTTTGAGGTCTATGAAAAACGACCTGTAGAAATCACAATTATTAGTGACAGTGCTGAGGTCGGAAATTATTTCTTTGATATTACCAAAAAGAAAAATTCTGAAATTGAAGTAAAATATACAGACAATACTGGTCGGCATGTTGTCGATACCCACTTCAATCAGCCCTTTAAGGCAGGAAAAGATATATTCAGCTTCACTTATTATCCTTACAATAATCAAAACAATATAAACGGTTTTAAAATTAAAGTAGATTCGATTACGGAACTTGCTTATGTTAAATCCGCGGAATTAAGAACAGCGCTTTTGAATAATAAGGCTTCTGTATTCATGATGATTTATGAAGATGGAATAGCGAGGAGGACTGCAGATTTCTTAAATGCAGTTGCAAAAAAATACAACGAATACACCTTAGATGATAAAAATCTTACCGCGTTAAATTCAATTAAATTTATAAACGGTAGATTACAATCTCTTGGAGGGGAACTAGAAACGATTGAGAAAGATGTTGAATTATTTAAGACAACAAGGGGGATCACGCAGATAGATGAGAGTTCTCGTCTATATTTAGACCAGGCAAAAGAAGCTGATCAAAAATTAGATGAAGCCAATATACAGCTTTCTGTTTTTGATCAGATAGAGCATTATATAAATAATAACAATGATGGTACAATGTCTTTTACCCCTGTGATAGGTAATGTTGATGCAGCTCTAACCTCTATCATTAACCGTTATCAGGATTTGGTAAGTCAAAAAAAGCGGCTTTCATTATCTCTTCAGGCAGATAACCCTCTGCAGCAAAACATAGATCAACAAATTTCGGATGTTAAAAATACCATTAAAAATTACATAACGGGTTACAGACAAAATGCAATAACAACTAAAAGCGGACTGCAGAGAAAAGTAAATTTAATAGAAGGATTAATTTCTAAAGTTCCAAAATATGAACGAGACTTTATTAACTTAAAGAGGCAGCAAAGTGTAAAAGAAGCTTTATATCTTTTTTTGCTGCAAAAAAAAGAAGAAACTTCGGTTTCTTACGCCAGTAATATTGTTGATAATAAAATCATTTCTCCGGCTTATATACCCAGAACACCCATAAAGCCACAAAAAATTGTAGTTGTAATTGTTTTTATTCTTGCAGGAATAGTTTTAACCTCTATTTATATTTTAATAAAATATCTTATTAATACAAGAGTTAATTCTAAAAAAGATATCGAAAAAGCTATTTCTATTCCGTTAATTGCAGAAATATTTAAAGAAGAACCTGAAAAAGGAAAAAAGTTTTTTGACAATAAGCCCCGCTCTGTTCTTTCGGAACAAATGCTCAATCTGCGTTCGAATTTAAAGTTTTTACTTAATGATGTAAAAACAACTCCAACTATCCTTCTCACATCTAGTATTTCAGGTGAAGGAAAGACCTTTTTATCGGCACATCTCGGGAATAGCTTAACTGGAAATAGGAAAAGAGTAGTATTGCTTGAATTGGATTTAAGAAAACCAAAACTTGCAAAATCTCTTGAAATCAATAGCCCCACGGGAATAACCAACTATTTAGTAGGAGATTTATCAGTGGATGATATAATCAGGCAAGTTCCTAATACAAATAATTTATTTCTTATCCCATCAGGACCAATTCCCCCAAATCCGATAGAGTTGTTAGAAGGAGAAAAAATAAAGGAACTTTTTGAATTATTGAAGGGTCGCTTTGATTACATTATTGTCGATACAGCGCCTTTCGGGTTAGTATCTGATTCAAAAAGCCTCGCCACTTATATTGACTGTGCATTATTTGTAGTCCGTTTTAATTATACTCCTAAATCTAAGCTGGCACAAGTAGGTGAAAATCTTACTGATACAACCTTTAAGAAAGTCGGTCTGATTTTTAATGGAATTGAACAGGGAGGGTCATATGGTTACTACAACTATGGTTATAGCAATTACGGATATGGGTATGGATATTTTGGTGACGAAAGTAAAAAAAGAGTCGGTTTATTTTTAAAGGAGATTAAAAACAGGATGTTATAAAACTAAATTTTTTAACTTAATACACTATGGATTGAAAATCCATAGGTTTGTTTTGTGATTAAAAGTCTAATGGTGGCTTCGCTGGTCTTTTCCAATTTTTTATCGAAGCGATGTTAGATGTTTTTAGAAGCTAAAGCCCGCACTAAAGTGCATAGTTTTAACTACCGATTGAGACCAATAAAAAAACCTCAGCTTTTCGAATTTAATATAGAATTAAAATAACTTCTATATAATTATTTATTTAAAACAATGTAATAATGCAGGAAGGAATTTATGATTATTTGATTGTTGGATCGGGTTTATTTGGGGCGGTATTTGCTCATGAGGCCAAAAAAAAAGGAAAAAAATGCCTGGTAATTGATAAGCGTTCTCATAAAGGTGGTAATGTTTATTGTGAAAAGATTGAAGACATTAATGTGCATAAATACGGAGCTCACATTTTTCATACTAATGATAAAGAAATATGGGACTATGTAAACTCTTTTGTTGAATTTAACAGGTATACAAATAGCCCGGTAGCATTGTACAAAGATGAATTGTATAATCTTCCTTTCAACATGAATACATTTTATCAGCTATGGAAGGTGAAGACTCCCGGAGAAGCTCAGGAGAAAATTAAATCGCAGATAGAGGAGCTTAATATAAAAGAGCCATCCAATCTTGAAGAGCAGGCAATTGCACTTGTTGGAACCGACATTTATTATAAATTAATAAAAGGGTATACAGAAAAGCAATGGGGAAGAGATGCTAAAGATCTGCCTGCATTTATTATTAAACGTTTGCCGGTAAGATTTACATACGACAACAACTATTTTAACGATAAGTACCAGGGTATTCCAATTGGCGGCTATAACAAACTTGTTGAGGGGCTTTTAGATGGGATAGAAGTAAGGCTGGAGGTTGATTATTTTCAAAACAAAGACGAGTTGAATGTTTTGGCAGATAAAATAGTTTTTACCGGCAAGATTGATCAATTCTTTGATTATCGTTTTGGAAAATTGGAATATCGAAGCTTAAAGTTTGAAAATGAAATTCATGACACCCCTAATTACCAGGGAAATGCTGTGGTAAATTATACTGAAAGGGAAGTTCCATATACAAGAGTAATTGAGCATAAACATTTTGAATTTGGTAACCAGGCGAAGACAGTAATCACGAAGGAATATTCGCAGGAGTGGTCGGAGGAAAAAGAACCTTATTACCCTATCAATGATGCTAAGAATACTGCTATTTTTAAAAACTATCAGGCATTAGCTGAAGCCGAAGAGAAAGTGATTTTTGGTGGCCGTTTAGCTGAATACCGATACTATGATATGCATCAAATAATTGGCTCCGCTTTAAAAAAAGTGAAAGACCATTTTGCCGAAGTTGTATAAACTTCAGATTTGAAAAAAGCATAATTAATTTTATTATCAATCTTTATGCTGATTGTACAACGTGATTTTAATTTTTTAATGCCTAAGTACGTCCTTC
>CAXUMK010000020.1:0-7741 GCA_964251885.1 uncultured Segetibacter sp.
AGCAACCACGGGTTGCACCCGTGGCTACTTTTGTTTAACCCTTTCAGGGTTTTACGTCTATCGTTTGCAACTCAAAAAAAGAATTAGCCAAAAATATAGTTCCCGCCGTATAAAAATATGCAGTGAATTTTAGAGCCGGGCTGCATTACTACTATTTTACATCTTGCGTCGTCACGTTTCAGGAGGGATACTTTTGTTCATTATTCAGTATAACAACGCGATGAAAACGACAATTTGGGATGCACCCTTTTAATAATCATCCCAATTCTCTTTATCAGCATGTTCAAAATCTTCGCTTATCAATTTATTCTCTTCCGCCGTTTGTTTATATTCTTCCGATAGTATTTTGGAAGAAGTGCCGTGTTTTCCTGTTGCAATTTTTTGCCTTATTGCAGAGATGATAAACTCTTCCTTATTACTCGTAATGGAAGACAGTTGTTTATCAATTTCATCAGGTATAGAAATGGTTAACACTGGTTTTCTTTAAACGAAAGGTAAAAGAATTGTTGAATTTTGCAGGGATAGTTGTCAAAAGATACAAGTCACTCTTTGCCTTGCCGAATAAAGAACGAAAAGTACACGAGTGCGACGCAACGGTTGTCTCATAGTTGTAATTCAGCCCGGTTCAAAAAAAATCTTCACTCACCTTTTTATCCCTTCCGTGGTATAAATAAAAGTCAGCTTCAAAAACTACAAATACCTTTCTTTCAAAATATTGATGTGATGAAGTATATGCCCCAAAATCATAAATGAAATGGCGAGAGAGGTATTGGGGTTTTCATTTGTTATGCCGGTTTGCTCAAGGTCTTCATCTGTGAAGCTATGCAGTAACAGGTCTGTAGATTTTCTCACTGCTTCAAACTCCTCCAGCAGGCTTTGCCAGGTTCGTGCATCTGCGTTACTTACGGCTGCTTAGGTTTTTTCGTCAAAACCGGGAAGAGGTGTTTTATCATGCCTGGCGATTCTGAGAGTGCGGTAAGCAAAAATTCTTTCAGTATCAATAATATGCTGCAGCATTTCTTTAATGCTCCATTTGCCTTCGGCATACCTGTAATCTACTTTGCCTGCGGGAATATTTTTAAAGAAACTGAGTATTTCTTCACTGTATTTCTGTACCGCTTCCGCCACAGAGTTAGCATTTACCAGGCGAATGTAATTTCCAAAATAAGCAGGGTAGGTCTCGGCAGCAGGAGCAGGCATATTACTGGTTTACAGGCATGTTTTTAAAAACAGGTTTTGGCAAAGCTGTTTTTTTAATTTCTTTTCTTTCAGGTTGTAAAGAGGCGGCAATTTTTACAGCATTGTATGCATTAACGCATCCCCCGGTTGTACAGAGTGTAATGTATGAAACCATTTGTTTTGTACCTGGTTTTATTACTTCAAAGGCTGTATCGGTAGCAGCAGATTTTTCAATGGCAAACTTTACCTGCTTGGCAGAAAGGTCGGGAAAGTAAGAACGGATAAGAGCGGCCACACCGGCAACAACAGGTGAAGCCATACTTGTACCGCTTAAAAAACCATACGTATTGCCACCGGGAATGGTAGAATAAATCTTTACTCCGGGAGCAAAAACGTCAACACTATTTTTTCCGTAATTGCTAAAATCAGCTACATATTCTCCATTTACCCGTGGATCGCTGCTGGCGCCAACTGTTATAAAATTTTCAGCTTTTCTGTGGGTAGTTTTTAATTCAGGATTAGGAAAATTGCCGGTTGAGTCTGTGTTTTCAGCATCATTGCCTGCGGCATGAATGATTAAAACATCCTTCGTTTCTGCATACCTGACGGCATCGTCAACCCATTTTTTTTCAGGAGACAACCCTTTTCCAAAACTCATATTGATAACCTTGGCGCCATTGTCGACCGCATATCTTATAGCAAGAGCAATGTCTTTATCATATTCATCGCCATCGGGTACGGCTCTTATCATCATTATTTTTACGTTGTCGGCAATGCCGTCGCCTCCCAAACCATTGCTTCTTTGTGCAGCAATAATTCCGCTTACATGCGTACCATGCTTGGGCGATGGACCCATTACATCGTTGTTTCCGTAAAAGCGGTCGTTTATATTTTCATAATTGTCCTGCACAATTTCTTCCCTGTAATTTTCAGGTGCAACAACTCTTTCTTCCTGGGCTTTTTTCTTTTGTTCTATATCTTCTTCCAGGTCAGCAAAAAGTTCGGTATTGGTTTCATCGCTTTCCATCCCGGTCAGCTTCATAAAATTAATGTATCCCAGTTTTGCCTTTTTCGCCTGTGAAGTTGCCGGTACAAATTTTTCCAAATCCGCGGTAGTGAAAGTATCTTTCTGCATCTCCTCTTTCAAAATCTTCTCATGTTTTTTTACGGCTTTGTAGGCCATCTCTTCAAACATCAGTTCGACCTGCTCTTCAGGCTTTCCTTTTAATAAATTAGAGGCTTGTTTCCACAGTTCGTACTGTTCTTTATCATCGGCGGTTAGTTCCGCTTCATTAACTGGTTTACTGCTGAATTTGTTTTTATAACGATGATAAACCCGGCTTGCTTCGGCCGATTCGTTTTTTACATTCCGGCCATCTTTGCCGCCTAAAAAATTCCATCCGTTTATATCATCAATATAGCCGTTTCCGTCGTCGTCTTTGCCGTTGCCTGCAATTTCTTTAGGGTTTCTCCATAAAATGGTTTTTAAGTCTTCATGAGTGGTGTCTACGCCACTGTCTATGACTGCAACAATTACCTGTTTGCTTTTTCTTCCTTTTAAAAAACTGTATGTTTTATTGAGGCTTATGCCATGTACTGTGTCTTGTTCAGCATCTCTTTGATACCAGCTTTTCATGGCATCTGTCTGGGCAAAACCGGTAAAAGAAATAAATAATAATCCAACTAAAAGGGGACTTCCGCTTCGCATTATGGTCAAACTGTTTAAGGTTCTACAAATTTCGATAAAGGTTTTTATTAAACAGGCGGTAGTTTTAATTTTATGAATTAATTAATCGCAGTAAAAAGTGCGCCCTGATTTTCCTAATTCTTCGCTGTTGCCACTGGTGTACGGGGTATTCTAAATTGTCGGTTGTTTCAAAATTGATAAACGTCATTGGCAGGAGGAACGACGAAGCAATCTCATTTTAAATCAGGGTTTAATGCAGTAGGATTACTTCGTTCCTTGCAATGACGAACGTTTGAAATTACAAAAGGACAACAATTTTAAAGCGACAATTGGAATGTACCCTACGCCACAACTTTTCTTTCATTACGCTGTCAATTTTTAAATTCTTAAACACGGATAAGTAACTTAATTATCTTTAACGTCCGTAAATAAATTACGATTGCTCATTCAAAATCATTGTGGTATTGCAATGGTTAAAACTAAAACATAAAATGAAAAAAATTGTGGTTAATTCAGCATTAGGCATTTTGATGGCAGGAGTCTTTTCATCCTGCGGCAACAACAGCAGCAATTCAAATTCAAACGGGTCTGCTGATTCTTCTCAGGTTTCTCATCCGGGTGTTTCACAGAAAGACTGGGGAGAGTCAGATGGTAAGAAAGTGTTTCTGTACACCCTGACCAACAAAAACGGTGTGCAGGTTACAATTTCAAATTACGGAGGTACCATTACTTCCTTCATTACACCTGATAATAAGGGTACAAAAAGCAGCATTGTATTAGGGTTTGATTCATTGTCTGGCTACCTTGCCCATCCTCCCTATTTTGGCGCAACAATTGGCCGCTATGGTAACCGGATTGGCGATGCTACATTTTCTCTCGATGGAAAAACCTACAAGCTTGCAGCCAACAATGGTAAAAACTCTTTACACGGCGGTCTTAAAGGTTTTGATAAAGTTGTATGGGATGCTGCTCCGCTCGATAGCAGCACTCCATCCCTTACATTGAATTATTTGAGCAAAGACGGTGAAGAAGGTTTTCCGGGAAATTTAAAAGTCTCAGTAAAATTTTCTTTATCGGATGATGATGCACTGACAATCGAATACAACGCAGAAACGGATAAAGCAACACCTATAAACCTGACAAATCACAGTTACTGGAATCTGACCGGGGATATTAAAAACACAATCCTCAATCTTTCGCTGATGATCGATGCAGGTAAATATAACCCTGTAGATACCACTGCAATCCCGACAGGAGAACTGAAACCTGTTAAGGGAACTCCATTTGATTTTACAACTGCACACGCAGTGGGAGAAAGAATAGACTCTGTACCGGGTGGCTATGATCACAACTGGGTTTTGAACCACAAGATGGGCTTGCTCGACAAAGTAGCTACCTTAACAGACGCGTCCAGCGGAAGACAACTGGAAGTCTATACCACTGAGCCAGGCCTCCAGTTTTACTCAGGAAACTTTTTAGACGGAACTATCAAAACAAGTAATGGTACGCCCATTCAAAAACATACAGCTATGTGTCTTGAAACGCAGCATTTTCCTGATTCTCCAAACAAGCCTGCTTTCCCTTCCACGATTTTAAAACCCGGAGAAAAATATCACACAACAACAAAGTATAAAGTAGTATTGAGCAAATAGGTATTTAAGAAGCTGTTTGCGTTATTTATTTTTGATACCGGCTTTGGTTTTTTATAGCATCATCGTTGCGTCGCAATCCTTTCATCGGTATGTCTTCAGGCATCTTGTGTCTGCAATTTGATACTGTTTAAATTAATTCGAACAGCTTCTAAAAATGTAAATGTTTTTAAAAATAGGGAATTGAGTTCCCTATTTTTATTTGTAAAAAGGTAAAAAATATTGAAGTGTCTGAAATACATTTAGATTAGCATTTTATTCTAAAAGAGGATTTTCGGGCAGGTATGTAAACGGAAGCTTATTTATAAATCAGGCTGAAGATGATAAGCGAAATATAGCTAAACGGAGCGTCGCAACGAATGCCATACCAGGGATATTAGCTGGTAACATAATGGTTGCTTTTATCAATTCTTTTAAGAATAATTACAACTCAATATAAATTATGATTGATTTGGAAGAATATGTGATCGGTGTTGATTATGGTTCTGACTCAGTAAGAACCATTATTGTAAATGCACACAACGGGAATGAAATGGCTGCCTCTGTTTTTCATTATCCGCGGTGGCGAGACCAGTTGTATTGTAATGCAGCCGAAAACCGGTTTCGCCAGCATCCGCTGGATTATGTGGAGGGATTGGAAGACACGATCAAGCGCTGTCTTGTACAGGCCGGGTCTTCGGTTGCTGCCAACATAAAAGCCATTTCTATTGATACCACGGGCTCTACGCCGGTAGCTGTTGATAAAACAGGAACGCCGCTTGCATTGCTGCCCGGTTTTGAAACCAATCCCAATGCCATGTTTGTGCTATGGAAAGACCATACTGCTGTAGGCGAGGCGGGGGAGATAAATGCACACGCCGAAAAGTTTGATACCAACTACTTACAGTTTGTCGGGGGCATTTATTCCTCTGAATGGTTCTGGGCTAAGCTGCTGCGTATGCTAAGGGAGGATGAACAGGTGAGAGGCCACATCTATTCGTTTGTAGAGCATTGTGACTGGATCCCTTTTTTACTAACCGGCGGCAACGATGTTATGCAAATGAAAAGAGGTGTTTGCTCTGCAGGTCATAAAATTTTATGGGCAAAGGAATGGGAAGGACTTCCCCCCAACGAATGGTTTGCTTCACTCGATCCGCTTTTGGATGGGTTTACAGCAAGGCTTTTTAAAGACACATACACCTCAGACAAAGCAGCCGGAACAATCAGCAAAGAATGGGCTTTGCGTCTTGGTTTGCCTGAAAATGTAGTGATAGGAGTGGGCGCTTTTGATGCGCACATGGGTGCGGTAGGCGGCCAGATTGAACCCTATCATTTAAGTAAGGTAATGGGAACTTCAACCTGCGACATGCTCGTTGCACCTATAAATGAAGTGGAAGGCAAACTGGTAAGAGGAATTTGCGGCCAGGTTCCCGGCTCCGTTATTCCTGGTATGATGGGGATGGAGGCCGGTCAGTCTGCGTTTGGGGATGCCTATGCGTGGTTTAAAAAAGTGCTAACATGGCCTTTTCAAAACATACTTTCCAAATCATCTTTGGTAAGTGCAGATGTAGTGAAACAATTAGTTAATGAAACTGCCGATAAAATTATTCCCGAACTAAGCAGGCAGGCTGCTGCACTGCCGCTTGAAGAAGATAACGAACTGGCAATAGACTGGTTTAACGGAAGACGCACACCCGATGCTAACCAGTCGCTAACCGGCGCTATTACAGGACTGGCTTTGGGAAGCGATGCACCAGCCCTGTTCAGGGCGATTGTGGAATCAACCTGCTTCGGTGCGAAGGCAATTGTTGACCGTTTCAACGAACAGGGCGTTCCTGTAAAGGGTTTGATCGGTATGGGCGGGGTGGCAAAAAAATCTCCTTTCATAATGCAAATGATGGCCGATGTAATGGATATGCCAATACGAATACATAAGTCAGAACAAACGTGTGCTCTCGGGGCTGCTATGTTTGCCGCCACTGCTGCAGGCTTGTACGGCAAAGTAGAAGAGGCGATGGATGCAATGGGTCAGGGCTTCGATGCAGAGTATCATCCTGATCGTGCCAAAGTGGGCATTTATAAAAAGCGCTATGAAAAATATAAACAACTCGGAGGGTTCCTCGAAACGGGTAACCGGGCCTGACAATAGTCATTTCTTCATTTTTTACTATACTTCATGCAGGCTAAGTTTCCCGTAAACAGCACAAGTAGTGGAAAGCCAAATAGCGAAAATACGGTACAAGTGAGTGACACAACGATGTTTAATGCTTATTCTTCTGCTGGTTCCCAAAAACATCTATTGCACTATTTATGCAGCAACAGTATATACTTAAAAGGGGCACGGAAATAGTCGCTTTGTAGCATGGCCTTATTTTTTTGTAAGTATCATTATCGCTTCGATGTAACTCAAATATGAAATGAAATGGTTTTCTGTTATCTGCGAAAACACCCGTTACATTTGCAAAGTCCGAAACTATAAAAAATAAAAAATGATACTAAAAAGCACATTTGGAAATGGTCTTGAGATCCCGAAAGTAAATACCTGTATGGGGACAAATGTTAATCCCCCGCTATTCTTTGAAGAGATACCGGAAGAAGCAAAAAGCCTTGTTTTGATTTTTGAAGACGTAGATGCCGTTCCTTTCTGGACACACTGGCTGCTGTTTAATATACCCGTTACTACCACTGAGATCAAACAGGGAACCGTGCCCGAAGGCGCTGTTGAAGGACTGGCTAATAATCATAGTTTCGGATATGAAGGACCTTGCCCTAAATATTTCGAAGGTATTCATCACTACTGGTTCAGGCTGTATGCGCTCGATATTGTTTTAGACCTTCCTGCCGAAACGGAGAGAGAAGTGGTAGAAGAAAAAATGGCTGATCATGTCATCGCAAAAACATACCTGTCCGGTTTATGTAATTCTAAGTCGCTTATTTTTCAATAAACAGTTACTTTTGCCCCGCAAATAGTTTATTCACGACAAGCCTTATCCCTTTACTGACTGCGCTTATTGCTTGTTTCTTAAAACGGTTTGTAATTTGTCCGATGCTTCCCCTTACTCTCTTGCCATTGACCATCTCGATTTTTTTTAAAACAGAACTGTTGATTTGTTTTGTGCAAATGAACCTAAAATGATTAAAACGTATAAGAGTGAAAAGATAGAATTAGATTCAGCTTGCCGCAGGCACAGACTGAAACAAACTGAAACAATAACAATTACTATGAAAAGAAAAGTACATTATTTCC
>CAXUMK010000020.1:7751-29167 GCA_964251885.1 uncultured Segetibacter sp.
GTACTCCTGTTATTTGCTTCATGCGGCGGTGACAAAGACCAGAAGGCAGGAGCACCAGGCGGCCCGGGAGGAGCGCAGGCAAACCAGGTGAAAGATTATCCGGTGCTTACCATTACCCCTTATTCAACTACTTTGTTTTCCGAATTTCCTGCGATCGTACAGGGTCAGCAGAACATTGAAATACGTCCAAAGATTGATGGATACGTCGAAAAGATTTATGTAGACGAAGGTTCTGCTGTAAGAAAAGGCCAGTTGCTATTCCACATCAGCGCACCACAATACGAGCAGGATGTGCGCACCGCAAGAGCCAATATAAAAATTGCCACTGCTGACGTAAATGCTGCCCAAATGCAGGTAAACAAGGTGCGCCCTCTTGTTGAAAAAGACATTATCAGCAAATACGAACTCGAGTCGGCACAATATACTTTAGAAGCAAAGCAGGCTGCACTTGCGCAGGCACGGGCTACATTGGCGAATGCACTCACCAATTTAGGATATACTTCTGTAATAAGTCCTGTAAATGGCGTGGTAGGCTCCATTCCTTATAGAATTGGAAGTCTTGTAACCAGCAGTACAGCACAGCCTTTAACAACTGTCTCCAACATCGGTAAAATATGGGCTTATTTTTCTATCAATGAAAAGCAGGCGCTCGATTTTGTGAAAAGAAACAAAGGAGGCACCATTCAGTCCCGCCTTGCCACCATTCCGCCGGTGACGCTTATTCTTTCTGACAAAACAGAGTTTCCCCGCAAGGGACGGGTAGAAACTGCGAATGGACTCATCAACACAGAAACCGGTTCAGTAAGCGTAAGAGCTACTTTTGTAAACCCCGGCAATATCATAAGAAGCGGAAGCAGCGGCGTTATACGAATTCCACAAACTGTTGACTCTGCTATATTGGTTCCTCAAAAAGCGACTTATGAAGTACAGGGTAAAAAATTTGTGTACGTGGCAGAAAGCACCGGAACAGTAAGAGGAACAGAAATAAAAGTGTTGGACAACAATAACGGGCAGTATTATGTCATTCAGGAAGGCCTTCATGCAGGTGATAAAATTGTTCTGGAAGGGGTCGCCTCTTTAAAAGACGGAGCAGCGATAAAGCCAAGAATGGTTAATACAGACAGTGTTTACCACCAGATATTGCAGGATAAAAGGAGTTGAAGGTTGATTGATGAAAGATGACGGTTGATAGATGACAGTTGACAGAAGCAGGAAAGGAGTTGATAGATGATAGAAGTGCATGCAATTGTAAGAGTTTTTTTGACCGGCATTTGTACTTTGATTACGCATCGTTGTGTCACTCACTTGTACTTTTATATCTCTGTTCATCAAGGCTGCCGCGATTATTCTGTCGTTACTGTCATCCGTCATTTCTCATCTATCAACTATGCCTGTCATCTCTCATCTGTAAAGTATGTCTGTCATCTGAACACCTATGCCTGTCATCTTTCAACTAACAACTGTCAACAAAAAATTTTATGCTTAAACGTTTTATAGAAAGACCGGTACTATCAACAGTAATATCTATCCTCATTGTTATACTGGGTATTTTAGGATTGGTTTCTTTGCCTATTGCCCAATATCCTGAGATCGCTCCGCCTACAGTTCAGGTTTCTACTTCTTATACCGGCGCCAATGCAGATGTGGTTTTAAACAGCGTAATTGTTCCACTCGAAGAACAGATCAATGGTGTGGAGAACATGACCTACATGACCTCTACAGCAGGCAACGACGGCTCGGCAACCATCACCATCAATTTTAAATTAGGAACCAACCCCGATCTTGCTGCGGTAAACGTGCAAAACCGCGTGGCACGTGCAACCAGTCTGTTACCTGCCGAAGTGAACCGTGCAGGTGTTACCACCGCCAAAAGACAAAGCAGCAATGTGCTCATTTTTGGTTTATACAGCGACAACCCTGCTTATGACCAGGCCTTTTTGCAGAACTATGCTAACATTAACCTGATACCCCAAATAAAGCGTATTGTAGGTGTGGGTGATGCAACTGCTTTTGGCGCAATGGATTATTCTATGCGTATCTGGCTTAAGCCTGATGTAATGGCAACGTATGGTCTTGTTCCAAATGATATAAGCAATGCACTTGCAGAACAAAATATTGAAGCAGCACCCGGCCAATTTGGTGAACAGGGACGTCAGTCTTTTCAGTATGTGATTAAATACCGTGGTCGTTTAAAAAATGCCACCGAGTTTGGTGATATCGTTATCAAATCTGCTGCAAACGGACAGATACTTCGGTTAAAAGATATTGCACGGATAGAATTGGGTGCACAGAGCTATTCGAGCTTTACTATTACAAATGGCAAACCTTCCACAGCAGTTGCCATTAACCAAACAGCAGGTTCTAATGCCAAACAGGTAATTACACAATCCATTCAGGCGCTTGATGAAGCCTCCAAGTCTTTTCCCGCAGGCATTCATTATCTTTCTCTTGTAAACGTAAACGACTTTTTAGACGCATCTATCGAGAAAGTAATTCATACACTTATCGAAGCTTTTATACTGGTTTTTATAGTGGTTTTCGTATTCCTGCAGGATTTTCGTTCAACCCTTATTCCTGCCATTTCTGTTCCTGTGGCGATCATAGGTACTTTCTTTTTTCTGAATGTATTTGGATTTACCATCAACCTGCTTACTCTTTTCGCCCTTGTACTTGCCATCGGTATTGTGGTAGATGATGCCATTGTGGTGGTAGAAGCTGTGCATGCCAAACTTGATCACGGCTATACTTCTGCCTATAAAGCTTCTGTCGATGCAATGAGCGAGATCTCCGGCGCCATCATTTCAATTACCCTGGTTATGGCGGCCGTGTTTATACCGGTATCTTTTATCAGTGGTTCTGCGGGGGTGTTTTATAAACAGTTTGGCCTTACACTCGCCATAGCCATCATCCTTTCTGCAGTTAATGCACTTACGCTCAGCCCCGCTTTGTGCGCCTTGTTTTTAAAGCCTCATCCTGAAGGTGAACATAAACATAAGAACTATTTGCAAAGATTTTATGCTGCTTTCAATACGGCTTTTGAAGCAACCACTAAAAAATACCGTAACAGCGTTTCGTTTCTCTCACATAGAAAATGGATTGCAGTTCTCGGCATTGCAGCATTTGCAGCCGGATTGTATTTTTTAATGAAAAGCACTCCAACAGGTTTTGTACCTAACGAAGACCTTGGAGCCGTATTTTCTGATATAAGTCTGCCACCGGGAGCTTCGAGGGAACGAACAGATGAGATCACGACACAGATAGAAAAAATTGCAAGAACGGTTCCCGAAGTAGAAACGATATTAAGAATCACCGGCAGAGGCATCATCAGCGGAACAGGAAGTAATTACGGAATGGTTATCATGCGCCTGAGACCCTGGGCAAACCGTGGCGGAAAGGGACAGGATGTAACTTCAATAATCGGGACGATGTTTGCTAAGACTGCAGGAATCAGGGATGCTAAGATCATTTTCTTTGCCCAGCCAACCATCCAGGGTTTTGGTACTACCAGCGGTTTTGAGTTCCAGTTGCAAGATAAAAGCGGAGGCGATATAGCGCAGTTTAATAAAATAAGCACCGGCTTTCTTGCCGCTTTAAATCAGCGTCCTGAAATACAATTTGCGTCAACTGCCTTTAACCCCAATTTTCCTCAATACCAGATCAATGTAAATGTTGCCAAGGTAAAAGATGCAGGTTTGTCTGTAAGCGACATTTTAAGCACCATGCAGGGATATTATGGCGGAGTATATGCATCTAACTTTAACCAGTTTGGAAAGCAATGGCGTGTCATCTACCAGGCCGAGCCCTCTTTTACGGCTAATCCCGAAGGGCTTAATAAAATTTACGTGCGTAATGCCACCGGAGTAATGGCACCCATCAGTGAGTTTGTTTCGTTTGACAGGGTATACGGGCCTCAAACGATTTCCCGTTTTAACCTCTTTACATCCATATCTGTTACCGGCTCGCCTAAGCCTGGCTTTAGTTCGGGTAATGCCATCAAGGCTATACAGGAAGTAGCGGCGCAAACACTGCCTGCCGGATACGGATACGAATTCTCAGGCATGACGAGGGAAGAGCTTTCGGCAGGCGGTCAAACCGTTTTCATATTTATGCTGTGTATTATTTTTGTGTACTTTTTGCTGAGTGCACAGTACGAGAGCTATATTCTTCCATTTGCGGTTTTGCTTTCGTTGCCGGTTGGTCTTGCCGGGGCGTTTATTTTTGCATCTGTTTTTGGCATAAACAACAATATTTACCTTCAGATCACTTTGATAATGCTGGTAGGTTTGCTTGCAAAAAATGCAATCCTGATCGTGGAATTTGCGGTAGAGAGAAGACGAAAAGGAATGTCTATCATTGACTCTGCCATAGAAGGTGCGCAGGCTCGTTTACGCCCAATCTTAATGACGTCGTTCGCATTTATTCTCGGACTGGTTCCTTTAATGACGGCGTCTGGAGCCGGCGCTGCGGGCAACAGGTCTATTGGTACAGGTGCAGTAGGAGGAATGCTGATAGGAACTTTGTTTGGCGTATTTGTCATTCCTGTATTGTTCATCATCTTTCAGACATTGCAGGAAAAAATAAGTAAAAAGCCCATAGAGCCAGTGACAGAAGAGGAGGGAAAAGGTGCGGGGGCGCAGATGGCGGCAAGTTAGTAGGTCAATAAGTCAATGGTCATTAAGTCAATAGTCAATAGTCAGTAGTCAGTGGTCAATTGTCAGTGGTCAATGGGCAATGGGCAAGAAGTCATTAAGTCAATGGGTTAATAGTTAATAAGTCAATAGATTCAGTAGTCAATAAATTAAAAGATTTGGTAGCGGGCATTCAATCATTATTCGGCATTGTTGTGTCACTCCCTTGTACAGGTAAATCTATATAGAACAGGGGAGAGATGCATGTTACACTTCAAAAGTTAATGTCATTTAGTTGAGTTTATTTATTGCCCCGTCCTTTAGGTCGGGAGATAAGATAAGAATAGCAATCGGGCTTTAGCCCACACAATTGTGGAGCTAAAGCGGGAAGAAACTAAACACATTCGCTGTTGTAAATGATTGTGCAATTGATATTCATGCTTAACTAAATGACATGCCTCAAAGTAAATGACATGCCTCAAAGGTGTTGCACAACTGAGGTGAACTGAATGAGAAGCTTTAGCACATCTGCTTTAATACTTTGTGCCTTCGAGTCTTAGTGGCTACCTGCACAATAAAGATATTTGAGTACAAGTGTGCGACTCAACGATGTTTCATAGCAGCAATAGCGCCGGGTACAAAAAAATAATAAAGACAAGGCCAACAAAAAAATTATGAATACAAAATACTGCAAAAACTTACTTCTCATTTTGCTTATATCTCTGATGATTGGTTCGTGTAAAGTTACCAAACCTTACCAGGAACCCGAGGTAAGCACGACCGGTCTTTTTAGAGATGTGAATACGTCTGATACCAACACCGTCGCCAACATGCATTGGAATGAGGTCTTTACTGATCCTTTGCTGCAAAGACTGATATCAGAAGGTATAGAGCACAACCTGAACCTGCAGGTCGCTTACACAAATATTCAACAGGCACAGGCGTATTATGCACAAAGTGTGGCGGCATATTACCCTACATTGAGCGCAAATGCGCAGCTTACTGCAGCAAAAATATCACAGGTACAGGGCTTAGGTACCAGCGCTACAGGAACCCAATACCAGTTAGGAGCAAGCTCAAGCTGGGAAGTAAATATATGGGGCAGACTGGGCAGTGCAAAACGGGCAAGATTAGCTTCGTTGCTGCAGACAACATCGGCGGCAAGAGCTGTACAAACAAGTCTTGTATCGGGCATTGCAGGCTACTATTTCACCTTGTTATCTCTGGATAAACAGCTTGCCATAACACAGCAAACAGTATACAACTGGGATACGACCGTGCAAACGATGAGAGCTTTAAAAGAGGCGGCAGTAGTAACCGGAGCCGCAGTTGTACAGAGCGAAGCAAGCCGCTATGCTGCTGAAGTAACCATCCCCGATATAAAGCGAAACATAAGAGAAACAGAAAATGCTCTGAGCATACTATTGGGAAGAACACCTGACAGTATATTCCGAAGCAATATAGACACTCAAACAACAGTCGCATTGCTGCAAACCGGGGTTCCGGCTCAGTTATTAGCCAACCGTCCCGATGTACAGGAAGCCGAGTTTGGTTTCAGGGCGGCTTTTGAGCAGACAAATGTTGCAAGAACCTATTTTTATCCTTCATTCATCATTACAGGTTCGGCCGGACTATTGAGCCTTACACCTGCCAGTTTCTTTAATGCAGGTTCTGTTTTCGCAAGTATTGCCGGGGGTTTGACCCAGCCCATTTTTAACGGCCGGTTAAACAGAACGCGGCTGCAGGTTGCACAGGCTCAGCAACAGGCTGCATTACTTGGTTTTAAAAATACGCTGTTGATTGCAGGTCAGGAAGTGTCGGATGCATTGTATCTGTATCAAAGCGCAACGGATAAAATAACGTCAAGAACAAATCAACTGATTGCATTGCAAAAATCGGTAGAGTATAGCCAGGAACTGTTACGTTATGGCTCTGCAAACTATACAGAAGTAATAACCGCCCGGCAAAGTCTGCTGGCAGCGCAGTTAGGCCAGGTAAATGACCGTCTGCAGCGGTTGCAGGCAGTTGTAAATCTGTACAATGCTTTGGGAGGAGGATGGAAGTGATAGCTCAATTGCTCAATTGCTCAATGGCTCATTGTTTATTACTCCGCACTTTATTGAAAAGTTCTTTTAACTCCGGGAATGCTAGATTAAGTTAATCAGAAGAAGTTCATTTAGGCTTTCTTTTTAAAAAGAGGGTTTAAACATACTAAAACTTATAATTTTTCGTTTATAGGAAAACAATATTTATGATTTACAATCTTTTGCGATTTCTTGGCTTTCTATGCGACTTAGAAAATTAACTTTAAAAAGAACCCCGAAAGGGGTTTTTCGTTTAAAGTAGCCCGGACTGTTTGAGTTAACACCATGTGTAAGAGATATATGTTTCGTTTTAAAAAAGTATACTTTTAGTTTTCGTGCTTACGGTAGAATCAAAAGCACAAGTGAGTGACACAACGATGTACAATTTTGTTCTGCAGCCTGTCCCCAAAAAAATAAAAACCCTCTGTTACCGGAATTGTATCGCCTTTACCGGCTGCACACTTTTGACAAGAAGAGTAGGGAGGATTAAAGAAAGAAAACAGACAGCAACAGTGCCTGCACATACAGCCCAAACCTGCCACCATATAATTTTAACAGGAGCTTCAGATACATAATAAGCAGCTTCATTTAGCCTGATAAAACCGGTATGCTGCTGCAGAAGACACAAGCCGATGCCAAACAAAAATCCTGCGGCTGCCCCGGCTAAGGTTATGTAAGTAGCATGGATCAAAAATATTTTTTGGATAGTTATATCAGTGCTTCCAACGGCCTTTAAAATACCTACCATTCTTGTTCTTTCAAGCACCAAAATCAGCAGGCAGGTAACCAGGTTAATGATGGCAACCACTGCCATTACTATAAATATGACATCTCTATTTACATCCTGTATTCCCAGCCAGTCAAAGATGTTGGGATACACTTCTCTTACCGTTTTGCTTATCCAGTTCTGCGGAATTAACCCGCTTTCAAGAATAATGTGATTCACAGTATCCATCGTCTTATAATCATGAAGGAAGATTTCATAACCACCTATTTCGTTGGATTGCCAATTATTGAGCCTTTGTATCAGCCTTATATCGCCTATGGCAAAAAGGTTGTCATATTCTTCGATCCCGGTTTTGAAAATGCCACTTACGCGTAACCTTCTGAAATTACTCTTTCCGCCTGCAGCATCTATAAAATGAATCTTAATGCTGTCATTTAATTTCATTTGCAGTTGTTCTGCTATGTGCCGCGATATGACTATGTCGTGGCTGTAGAGGCTATCGGTAAAAGAAGGCCAGCTTCCCTGCAGCAAAAATTGCTTGAGGTTTTCGAAATTATATGAACGTTCTACACCTTTAAATAATATTCCCTCGATATTGCTTTGCTGCTGCAACACAGCGCTCTTGGTGGCAAACGCCTGTATAGTTTTAATCTGCGGAAGCTGTTTTAAAGCCCGTACAATGGTATCATTTTCCTGCAATGGCGACTCTTCTGCTACCAAAGCTTTATTGGGTTCATACTGCTGCAGCCGTACATGTCCCCAAAAGCTAAAGACCTTCTGGCTGATCGTTTCCTGGAAACCGTTGACAAAAGCAAGCGTAATAATCATAGCTGCCACACTAACGGCAGTGGCGGTAACAGCTAGCCTGATAATGAAACGTGAAAATGATTGCTGAGAATTAAATGCAATTCGCCGTGCGATGAAAAGGGCTATGTTCAAACGGCATGATTTTAGTTATTTGCCAAAACTACAGTCATACAACCAATACAGCAAATCATTTAGAATGTTGTAGGTTAGAGTCTTCAATCATACTCAATTCAACTTTACATGCTTCGATCATTGTCTTTCATTCTTGCCTTTACTTTATCCATTTGTTCTTTTGCTCAAAGTCCCGATGTTACGTACATGCCTAATATACAAAACATCAAACTTTTTATACAGGGAAATCAGTTGGGTTACCCAATCATTAGTTTAAACAGCAGCGAACTGCTCGAACTGCATTTTGACGATATGGATGGTAACATAAAGAATTATTATTGCACCTTTCAGCTTTGCAATTCCGATTGGACACCTGTTGACCTCAGCACTTTCGATTACCTTAAGGGCTTTAGCCAGGTTCGCCTTAATCAATACCGGCTTTCATCCATCTCCCAAACCAAATATGTTCATTACCAGGCCATTCTTCCCGACCGCAACTGTGTACCAACTAAAAGCGGTAATTACCTGTTAAAGGTCTTTTTAGACGGCGATACCAGTAAACTTGCTTTTACACGCCGTGTCTTAGTGTACGAAAAGCTGGCTCAGGTAGCTACACAAGTGTTGCAGCCTTACAATTCTGAAATTTTTAAAACGCACCAGAAAATACAGTTTACGGTGAATAACGGACAATTAAATGTGGTGAACCCGGTGCAGCAGGTAAAAGCAATTGTGTTGCAAAACTACCGATGGGACAATGCAAAGGTGAATATCGCCCCCACATTTATACGCAACAATATCATGGAGTTCAGTGCAGAGAATGACCTGGTTTTTCCGGCAGGCAAAGAGTTTCGCTGGGCCGACCTTCGCAGTTTCCATTACCAGAGCGACCGGATTACCAAAGCCGATTTTCTTCCAGGCGATATTAATATTTACATGCATCCTGAAGGTGAAAGAACTCAGCAGCGGTACCTGAAATATTTAGATTACAATGGTTTTTTCTGGATTGAATCTACCGAAGTATCCAATCCCTGGTGGCAGACGGATTATGCCAGCGTACACTTCACATTCGTACCGAAAGACAACATACCTTTTCCAGATAAAAAAGTTTTTATAGCAGGAGAGATGACCAAGTACAACATGGATGATACAAGCGCCATGACCTACAATGCATCGAAAGGTGTGTATGAAAAAACATTGTATCTGAAGCAGGGCTACTACACTTACACGTATGTCACTAAGGATGCGCATAATCCAAACAGTATCCCATCGGTAGAACAAACTGATGGCAATTACTGGGAGACAGAAAATGATTATACTATTTTAATTTATTACCGTTCCTTTTCTGACCGGTACGATGAATTGGTAGGTATTTCTACTGTCAATTCTCTTCAAAGCCGCCAAATAGGATTCTAAATATGAAAAAGCTTGCATCCATACTGCTCATACTAACTTCTATTGCCGCAAAAGCACAGAAAATAGAAAATATTTATTTCAATCTGTACACCGACAGTTTAAAAAAAGGGGTGTACAGTTATATAAATGTAGACGGCAAACTTTCGACCGGAAAGTATCTTCCTTTGATGACCGATGAGTTGGTCTTCTCCAGTTCTGCAGGTAAGTGGGATGGCAACAGCATCATCATAGACAAAGACAGTAAAATTGACTCTGTTGTCATCTCCGCTTTTCTTAAAAACCGTCCTGACTTAAAAAAGAGCGTTACGGTTTATGTAAAAAAGATAGAGATTGATCCACCACTGAAAACGGAAGAAGAGTTGCTAAACGAGTGGAAAAAGAAAGGCCAGCGAAGGAATTGATAAGTCTGTTTTGTTAGCCGGCAGTATATCTTTTATTGGTCTTTGGTTGCGACGCTCCGTTTTGACGGTATCACTTTGTTCATCTTTTCCTTCAGGCTGCTTGCTTTATTTGTTTGTCAACGGATTGAAATCCGTTGTTACAATATCAATCGAGGCTACGCCTCTAAATTCCGCTGTTACAGAATTATTCAATACCCCTGGCTCTATATTACACAATCAATCTTTTTAACCCTGCATTCCAAATTGTCGCTTTTGAATTGATGCCCTTTTGTAAGTTCTATCGTTCGTCATTGCGAGGAACGAAGCAATCCTACTGCATTAAAGCCTTATTTAGAATTAGATTGCTTCGTCGTTCCTCCTCGCAATGACGATTATTAATTTTGGAAAGAACCGACAATTTGAAATCCACCTTTTTAACCCTTTATTTAAAATGCAAATCTTACTTTCATCAGCTTAAGCCCAGGTATGTACAAGCTTTATTGGTTATTATTTATATCCATTTTTATTTCTGCTGCATCTGCCGCGCAGCACCGCATGGTGAACGGTTATCTTCGCGACAGCACCACGCTCTTTCCTGTTCCGGATGGTACACTTACCAATGCTGCAACTAATAAAAGTGTGCAATCAGATGAAAAAGGTTTTTTCAGGATGGATGCTTCACCCGGCGATTTTATTTATGCAGCCGCAAAATCTTACCATCATGATACGTTACAGTATTCCTACATTTTTACAGATACCATCTCTGTTTTTTTATCGTATGCAGGTAATATCCTTCCCGCTGTTACAGTAAAAGGACAGTATAGCCGCTACCAGCTCGACAGTATGGAAAGAAGAGCAGAATTTCTCCAAAACAGCGGAACGCCACAAAAAACCTTTTCTTCATCTCACCCTTCTGGTTTTGGCCTTACTATAAACCTCGACAAGGTGTTTAAGAAGAAATACAGGTATCAAAAAAGGGATGAGCAGGTTTTTTCTCAAATGGAGAAGATGGCCTACATCGATTACCGGTTCTCGCCTCATGTTGTTGCTTACTACACAGGTTTTAAAGGCGATAAACTAAGAACCTTTATGAACCTTTATTCTCCTACCTATCAATGGCTGAGATCGCATACTACCAACGAAGACGTATTGTATTATATAAACGATAAATTGAAAGAATACAAAGCATCTAAGCATAAGTAATTGAAACGCACTCCCCGGATTTTTCTGCATCTTATATCTGTTTCCGTTTTCCCTTTTTGGGAAATTTAATCTTTTTTTAATTAGGCTATTTATACTGTTACTTTTTGAATAAAACAACCGTCTTAGAAGAACAATTAATTACTTAAATTCTAAGAAAAAAAAGCAGATGGCAAGTGTTGCAGATTACATTGTTCCGAAAAATGCATTGCTGCAGATTAAAGTTTTCGACGTGTCAATGAAACAGGAGTGGAATGAATTTGTAGAGAAGAAATCTGTCAATGGCACCTTCCTGCATACCAGAAAATTTTTTGATCACAATCATTTAAATAAAAACGGAGATTTTTCTTTACTGTTTTATAAAAAGAACAGGTTAATAGCTGTCATACCTGCGATTATACTTTTAGATGGAGATAAGAAAATATTAGACTCTCATTTCAGGGCTACCTACGGCGGCTTTGTTTTTAGTAAGGAAGTTGGGGTAAAAGAAGCTATTGATATAGTTGACCTGTTTGTAGCCGAAGCAAAAAAGTTATATATCAAAGAGATTATAATCAGGACGCCTTTTAAAATTGTATATAAAATACCTAACGAGGTTTTTGACTATGCACTCTGGTTTCATGGCTTTAATGTCAAATACCGCGAAATGGAAATAGCCATTCCGATCGAAGACGAAGCGACAATGCGTTCAAGATACACAGAAGGAGCCAGGAGTGGTGTGAACAAAGCTAACAAGACACTATCTATAGCTGAAGATATAGAGTTTGAGCCTTTCTGGAAATTATTAGAGAAGAGCCTTCTTGAAAAATATAACTGCAAACCCACGCACAGCTATAAACAGTTTTGTGATTTGATGACAAATATTGGCAGTAATAAAATTAAATTATTTACTGCAAGGCATGAAGGAGAATTAATTGGCGGTATTATCGTTTTTCTTTTAAACGACCATTGTTTACATGCACAGTATATTGGTTATGATATTCATTTCCAATCATTCAGGCCGGTAAATGCGCTGATAGATCACATTTTGCAATGGGGATATGAACGGGACTTTACTTACTTTAATCTTGGCCGCGCCAACGAAGAAAACGGAAAGGTGATCAACTACAATCTCTTCAAATTCAAGGAAAGCCACGGCGGCATTGGTGTGCTTCGCGAAACAATGCATCTTTGTTTGTAAGACACTTCAATTAACATCTAATATTCAACCAACAATGAGCAGGGAGCTTAATTTTGATCAATTTCAAAATCCTTTCAGGTTCGAAGATTTTATACCTCTTGCAACAGACAAGGGATTGTCAAAGTATCAAAAGATAGGTTTTCCGGATGAGTATCGCCAGGGCAAAGAAACCTGTATATTCGAAGATATAATGCACAAGCTGGATTTTGATCTTGAAAAGAAAGGACAAATTTTTTTGGATATTGGCCCTGGATGCAGTGACCTTCCATTAATGATACAGGACCTGTGTGAAAAAACAGATACAAACCTCTTGCTGGTTGATATGAAAGAAATGCTCGACCAGTTGCCCGACAAAAGCTTTGTTATAAAGTATGAAGGCTTTTTTCCTGATGGCGTTCCTGAATTGATAAATACAAAACAAAATTCAATAGATTACATAGTTGCCTACAGTAACCTGCACAGCATTTTTTACGATAAGTGCATATTCAAATTTATAGATGCTGCCCTGTCTCTCTTAAAGCCCGGCGGCAAAATGCTTATCGGAGACATCCCCAATTTTTCGAAACGAAAAAGATTTTTCTCCTCAGAAACAGGTATTGCATTTCATAAAGATTTTATGAAAACCGACACTCCGCCTGTTGTCAATCATTACCAGTTAGAACCTTCACAAATAGACGATGCAGTGGTGATGGGAATTATTCAGCGGTACCGCGGTTTTGGGTTCGACACGTACCTGCTTCCTCAAAATGCAAAACTCCCCATGCATAACAGAAGGGAGGATATTTTGATTTGTAAGATTTAAAATCTTCTTTAATTTCTTCAACTTTATTATTTGCCTCTCTCCAAATTAGAGTTGTACAGATAAATGTAAGCGACCTCCAAAGCCTTCTCTTATAATTCGCATAAGGGTTGAAAGTCGAATGTCACTTGCATTATTTTCTATGCGGGAAATATAAGATTTCGTTGTGCCACATTTAGCAGCAAGCTGTTCCTGTGTCAAGTTACTTTTTTCACGCATTTCCTGAATAAGTACGCCTAATTTGAATGCTTCAAATTCCTGTTCGTATGCCTCACGTTTTTCTGTTCCTCTTTTGCCATATTGCTGGTCAAGATGGTCGTCAAAAGATGTAAGATTTTTATTGATTTGCTTTTTCATTGAAATACTCTTTTTTTAATTTTTCTGCTAACTCAATTTCGTTCTTCGGTGTCTTTTGTGACTTCTTCTGAAAGCCATTTAAAAGGATGACCAAATTCCCTTCGTCAAAGAAACTAAACACTCTGAAAATGTTACTGCCTACTTCAACTCTGATTTCAAAAAGTCCGTCTGTGTCTTCCATGTGATTGAAATACTTTTTCGGGATCATTTCTATTGTCATTATAAGTTCAATAGTCCAGTTTATCTTTTTCTGAACAATAGGAGACTGCTTTTTATAAAAGTCCAGATAGTAATGTTTATAGAAGAATATGTTTCTTTTAAAATTTTCCTTCACTAAACGAAGTTAGCTAATTAGGAAACATTTTAAAAATTTCTTCAACCAAATCGTGAAGTGGTAGAAATTTGAAAAGGCATGATACAACAAAGGCTTCCCGTGTTTAACAGCCTCTTTACAGATTTCTTCAGAATCGCTTCAGATGTCAATGGTAAGATTGTACTGTAAATAAATAACTAAACTCAAAAATTATTTTAGCCATGACAGTAAGACAATGGACAGCAGTCGTTTTAGTAAGCGCTGCTACATCAGTTGGAAGCATTTGGGGATATGGCAAATACCAGCAACATGAACTGGCCTTTAACCTTCCCGAATCCTCCAACATTTTTAAGAATGCGAGGTACACCGACAACTCAGCGGGCACACCGATGGTCGATTTTGAAAAGGCTGCAACGAAAGCGGCACCTGCAGTGGTTCACATCAAAACCCTGACAAAATCTAAACAGGTTGCAGATATGCAGGGTAATCCTTTTAAAGATTTATTTGGTGATGGTTTTGGCGATTTATTTGGTGGCAGGGGCAACGCACGTATAGCTCCTGAGCAAAGAGCTTCCGGTTCGGGTGTGGCTATCAGCGACGATGGTTACATCGTTACCAACAACCACGTGATTGACCAGGCCGATGAGCTTATTGTAACACTAAACAACAAAAAAGATTACAAGGCAAAAGTAGTGGGCAAAGACCCAAGCAGCGATTTGGCAGTTATTAAAATCGAAGCAAATAATCTTCCTTATTTACAATTTGCCAACTCTGACGATGTGCACCTGGGGCAGTGGGTATTGGCTATCGGTTATCCTTTAAACCTCGAAACAACTGTAACATCGGGTATCGTTAGCGCCAAATCAAGAAGCATCGGTATCAACAGCCGCAACAGCAGTACGCCTATCGAGTCTTTCATTCAGACAGATGCTGCGGTTAACCCCGGTAACAGCGGTGGTGCGCTTGTAAATACCGACGGCGATGTAATTGGTATTAACAGCGCTATTGCTTCTCCAACAGGTTCTTATGCAGGATATGCGTATGCTATTCCTTCAAATCTTGTAAGTAAAGTAGTGAACGATATCATGAAATACGGAAGCGCCAAAAGAGCGTACCTCGGTGTTATGTTTGGCAATGACCGGATGAGCGAAGAAGACCGCCAAAAGAACAATATGAAAGAAGGTGACGGCGTATTTGTAATGGATGTTGCCAAAGGAAGCGCCGCCGAAGAAGCAGGTGTGCAGAAAGGTGATTTTATAACCAAAGTAAATGGTGCAGTGGTAAATACCGGTACCGAAATGGTGGAGAAGATCAGCGCCATGCATCCCGGCGATAAGATCAGCATTACTTACCAGCACAACGAAAGTGAGAAAACGGCTACAGCCACTTTAAAAGGAACTACAGGTACGTACGCAAGCATAAAACAACAGGTGGTTGAGCAATTAGGAGCCACTTTTGAAGAGCTTGATAAAACCAAAGCAGCGCAGTTACATATCACTTCCGGCGTTGTGGTTAAAGAGTTGGGTCAGGGCATTTTAACCGATCAGACAAGAATAAAGGAAGGTTTTATCATCACGAGGGTAAACAACGTAAAAGTGGCTACAATTGACGAATTGAAAACAGCATTGAAAAATGCAGGAAACAGCGCCATCATTAGTGGTGTTTATCCAGGTCAGCCACAAACAGAATATCAGTATGCATTAAACGATTTGAACGGATAGTGGGGTTAGGAGTGAGGAGTTGACAGATGACAGATGACGGTTGACAGAGAGAGTGGGGAGTTGTGAGTCGGGAGTAAGGAGTGTTGAGTGGGAGTGAACTGTGAGTAAAGTAGATGTGAATAGTGAAGTTGGAAACTCACCACTCACCACTCACTGGTTGGTTTAGTTTCCCCCGTCTGTTATGCAGGCGGGGTTTTTTTGTCTTTTCTTTTTGGGTTACAGGCATTTGTTTTTCATAGCATCATAGTTGCGACGCATTACGTTCATCTGTATAGCATTGCGGAACTGCAGGGTAAATGAAAATTGTTTTGAGTTTGAAACGGTCTCTTGCCGTATTTTTATTAACATGAAAATCCTCATAATAGAAGACGAGCCGGCCTTGCAGCAATCTATTCAAAAGTATCTTGAGCACCAGGGATATGTTTGCGAGACCGCAGCCAATTTTGTTGCCGGGATGGAAAAGGTATATGACTTCTGTTATGACTGTGTGGTGGTAGACATCGGACTGCCGTATGGAAGCGGATTAGACATTGTAAAAAAATTAAAGGAGATCGAATCCAAATCGGGCATCATTATTATTTCTGCAAAAAATGCTTTGGAAGATAAACTGAAAGGACTTGAATTTGGGTCAGATGACTATCTCACCAAACCCTTTCACTTGTCAGAGTTAAATGCACGGATACATGCCATTATCCGCCGCAGGAATTTTGGCGGCAATAAATTTATTCAGTTTCAGGAAATAAAATTGGACCCCGAAGCCCAAAGAGTAACAGTCAATAATAAAGCCGTAGACCTGACAGATAAAGAATACCAGTTGCTTGAATATTTTATAGCCAATCAACGGCGTGTGCTTACAAAAGCAGCTATAGCAGAGCACATTTGGGGCGACGAATACGACCAGGTGAGCAACTACGACTTCATATACACCCACATCAAAAACCTTCGCAAAAAGCTGATAGATGCAGGCTGCGAAGATTATATCAAAACGGTTTATGGGACAGGTTACCGGTTTACTGAAAATTAGTCTGTCTGCCCGTAATTTGAATTTAGCTGCCTTAATCATTGTTGTATAAAACCTGGCAATTGGTACAATAAAAAGTTCTACGCTTAGTTTTGCCTGCATATTTTTTAATGAAAGGAATATTGCAGCGGGGACAAATCTTTTTGGTATGGGCAAGCCAGTGTTTTTTAAGAACATAATTTTTCTTCCATTCTAAAAAATCAAAGCTGTACACTCTTGCCTGTTCAATCATTTCATGCAATACATTTTCGGGTAAAGCAGCTATATGACTTTCAGGATGCAGCCTGATCCTAAAGAGCACTTCGTTTTTTATTATGTTTCCAACTCCTGCAAAAATGTTTTGATCAAGCAGCGCATCACACACTAAAGACGAAGGTTGTTCCAGCAGTTTTAATGCAGCTTTTTCCGGGTTCCAGTTATCATTCATCACATCGCTGCTCCAGTCATAAATACTGTTTACGTCTTCTTCTATAAACTGTACCGAGCATGTATAGAAGTTTATTTCCCCGTCTTTAAATTGGAGAGATAATCTTGGCTTTGTTTCTTTCTTTTCATTGATGCGGTAAGAGCCAAACAGCATAAAATGAATACGAACAGTAAAATCTTTGAAACAAATGAGAAAGTGTTTCCCCCAGCTTTTAAAGTCTGTGATTTTTTGACCTGCTATTCTTTGTATGTCTAATTTGCTGTTGCCTTCTACCTTAATTATTTTCTTTTCTTTAAATGGCTGAACCAGTTCTTTTAATATAACAATAGAAGGACCTTCAGGCATTGGTAGTTGTTTGCATGGAGCTATTCAAATTACAGACCATTCATCCTGTTCCATTTAAGCGACATTAGAAAAAGTATATAAATTTCTTTTAAGAATAATCATTCGATGTCATTAACTTAACAAACTTTGAAAGGAGTAAAACATGAAAAAAAGTTGAATAAAGAACTTAAAAATACAAGTGAGTGACACAACCAAAGCTGAATAAAGAACAAACGGTTGCCCAAAAATCTTAAGTTAATGGAATTGAATAATCTTCCTTAATTACTCTGCTAACCGAATAATTTAAAATTTCCGCTGACTGTAGCACAAACTTCTCTTAACTTTATTTTTTCCTGTCATTCTCTTACACACAACAAAGCTTGCATGAAAATCTTAAAACAAACAGCGGATAGCTTACTAAAGGCTAAATGGTATGTAATCGTACCGCTTGCATTAACTCTTTTACTTACAGTATCGTGCAGCAAAAGATCGGGCAAACCGAGAGTACTGGTATTTAGTAAAACACTGGGATGGCACCACACATCTATACCCAATGCTATTGCCGCCATTCAAAAGCTGGGTGCAGAAAACAACTTTGATGTGGACACTACAACAGACGCATCTTACTTCAATGAAGACTCCTTAAAAAATTATTCTGCGGTTATTTTTTTAAGCACAACAGGCAATGTACTCGATTACCGGCAGGAAGCTGCTTTTGAAAGATATATACAAGCCGGCGGAGGATATGTAGGTGTTCATGCGGCTGCAGACACCGAGTATGACTGGGGCTGGTATGGACGGCTGGTAGGAGGCTGGTTTTATGATCACCCGGGCATTCATGACACCTTTCATAATGTGCAGGAAGGGATGTACAATGTGGTGGATCAAAATAACATTTCTACCAAACACCTGCCTAAACAATGGAAACGGACAGATGAATTTTACAGTTTTAAAAAACTGCACACTGATGATATAAAAGTTTTGATCACTATAGATGAAAATACTTACCACGGCGGAAAAAGAATGGGCGATCATCCAATGGCATGGTATCATGATTATGATGGCGGCCGTGCATTTTATACCGCTCTTGGTCACACAGAAGAATCTTATACCGACCCGCTTTACTTAAAGCATTTGCTGGGAGGCATCGAATATGCAATAGGCGATAATGCGAAGCTTGATTATGCAAAAGCAAGATCGCAGTATGCGCCTGAAGAAGACAGGTTTACAAAAACCACTCTTGTGCAGGGAACCTTTTTTGAACCTACAGAAATGACCGTTCTTCCCAATCTCGATATACTTGTTTTGCAGCGCCGGGGAGAAATTATGCTGTATAATCATGAAACGAAAAATGTAAAACAGGCGGGATTTCTGAGTGTTTACTGGAAAACGCTGCACACACCCGGTGTGAATGCAGAGGAAGGAATGCTTGGCTTGAGCAAGGATCCAAATTTTGCGAAAAATAACTGGATCTACATTTATTACAGTCCCGCAGATTCGTCAGTAAACCGGTTATCGAGGTTCACATTTAAGAATGATACAATTGACAATGCTTCAGAGAAAACCATTCTTGAAGTAAAAGCACAGCGCGAAATCTGTTGCCACACCGGCGGCTCCATTGCTTTTGGACCAGACAACTTATTGTATTTTTCAGCAGGTGATAACTCTACACCTTTCGATGAACCCAAGGCTACATTTGTGAGCCATTCCTTTGCTCCGTTAAACGATATTCCCGGTCATATACAATATGATGCAAGAAGGTCTGCAGGCAATACCAATGACCTGCGTGGTAAAATATTGCGCATACGGGTAAAAGAGGATGGCAGTTATGAAATTCCCGATGGTAACCTGTTTGCTAAAGGAACCAGTAAAACCAGGCCGGAGATATACGTAATGGGAGACAGGAATCCATACCGTATTTCAGTGGATCAAAAAAACAGTTGGCTGTATTGGGGTGAAGTAGGTCCCGATGCCAACAACGACAGCATGGAGACACGTGGACCCCGCGGATATGACGAAGTAAACCAGGCACGTAAATCGGGTAATTTCGGATGGCCTTTGTTTGTTGGTAACAACTATCCTTATCGGGAATACGATTATGCAACCGGTAAAAGTGGTGCTGCATTTGATCCTGCACATCCCGTAAATAATTCAAGAAACAATACCGGGCTTACCGATCTGCCACCGGCTCAGCCTGCATATATCTGGTATCCTTACGATGCTTCGCCTGATTTTCCACAGGTAGGCGCAGGCGGGCGAAATGCAATGGCAGGTCCTGTTTATTATACTGATATGTTCCCTAAAGAAACCCGTTTGCCTGACTACTACAATGGCAAACTGATTATTTACGATTGGATACGCGGATGGATGAAAGCCGTTACGATGTTACCCAATGGAGACTTTGATAAAATGGAGCCCTTTATGGAACATACCAAACTGAACAACTGTATTGATATGGAAGTAGGACCCGATGGTAAATTGTATTTACTGGAGTATGGCTCGGGATGGTTTAGCAAAAATCCCGATGCAGGATTAGCCCGCATAGATTATAATGGCGGCAATATAGCTCCGCAGGTTACTGCATTCGATGTAGATAAAACTTCCGGAAACTTACCGCTTGCGGTCAAAGCAACCGTTTCTGCAAAAGACGCGGAAAAAGAAAAGCTGACTTATATATGGGACTTTGGAAATGGTACGACAAAGCAAACCGACACGCCTGAAGCAGACTATACTTATACAACAGCAGGTGACTATAAGATCAGCGTAAGCGTTAAAGACGCACAGGGAGCTGCTACAAAGAGTGATGAATTTAGCGTGTATGCCGGCAATGAAGAGCCAAAAGTAAGTATACAGTTAACGGGTGGGAATAAATCTTTCTATATTCCGGGAAAGCCAATTAAATACGCCGTAACTGTTAAGGATAGCGATACTTCTAAAATAGATCCTGCCAATCTATATGTTTCATTTGATTATGTAGAGGGCTACGATAAAGCTGGCGCTGCTCAGGGACACCAGCAGGGTTCGGCAACCATCAGTGGTAAAAGTTTAATGCTTTCGCTTGATTGTAAGAGTTGTCACAAAGAAGCTGAAAAATCTGTTGGACCTGCATATACTGCAGTTGGGCAGAAATACCAGAAAGACCCTAATGCAATGGCGTACCTGACCCAAAAGATCATAAAAGGTGGAAGCGGTGTTTGGGGAGAAGTAGCAATGCCATCGCATCCCACACTTTCTCCAAGTGATGCAAGCCAGATAGTAACCTGGGTACTATCGCTTGGTAATAAAGCAGCGATAAAGAAATCACTACCTGCAACGGGAGCCATCACTCCTTCTAACCCTAAGCCTGGAGCATACTTACTTTTATCGGCAAGTTATACTGACAAGGGCGGCAACAATATAAAAGCGCTTACCGGCCATAATAGCATAGCCTTGCGAGGCAGCACTATCGGTTTTAAAGGAAATGAGAAGTTGCAGGGATTTACCTCAATGAAGTACAATGGCATGAGCTTACTATTGCTGCCCCAGGGCGGTGGTTCGTTTGCATTGGATAGTATTGATCTGACTGGAGTAAAGTCTGTAAATCTTGCTGCAGGTTGGCAGAAAGCATTTGCAACTGCTTTAACCTTTGAAGCGAGGCTTGATGCTCCGGGTGGAAAGCTGTTGGGGCAGGGAACTCTTGCGCCTCCTGCTGCAGCGCAAAAAACAGGTATGATACATATTCCTTTAGCGGGATTGAGTGATGGAAATTTCCACACAGTTTATTTTGTTTATAAACCAAAAGATCCAAATCAGGCATTGCAGGTAGGTATCACAACGGTTCAGTTTAACGGGCAATAAAAAGGAATTTTTTGAACCCGGCTTTAGAATAACAATGAAGCTTCTGTTGCGTCGCACACTTGTACAAATGAAACTTTATTCAGCGCT
>CAXUMK010000020.1:29177-30779 GCA_964251885.1 uncultured Segetibacter sp.
GCTTTCGCCACAAAGACACTAGGTTGAGCCACAAAGGCACGAAGACACAAAGACTTTTGAAAACTTGGTGTCTTCGAGTCTTAGTGGCAAGAAAAAAGACTTTTTAAACTTGTGTCTTTGCGCCTTCGTGGTAAAAAAATCAAAACTTCGTGTCTTCGAGCCTTAAGTGGCAAAAAAAATTAAAAAGAATGAAAAGGTTATTATTGCTTTCCATGTTGTTTTCTTTCTCAGGAGTATTCGATGTTTCAGCCCAGGAAATGAACTGGCAGATTGGTAAAAATATCATCCCTACCGTATGGGCCGATAGCGTAGATCCCACCCATCCTTTACCCGAATATCCACGACCTCAGATGGTAAGGACTGACTGGATAAATCTGAATGGTCTTTGGGATTATTCTATTGTTCCCAAACAACAGCAGGATGCCATGCCTGCTGCATTTGACGGCAGAATATTGGTTCCGTTTGCTGTAGAGTCTGCATTGTCAGGAGTAGGCAAAGCAGTAAACAAAGACAGTGTATTGTGGTACAGGAAACAGGTTTCTATTCCTTCGAAATACCGGAAGGGAAATGTTTTACTGCACTTCGGCGCGGTTGACTGGCTGTGCGACATATTTGTAAACGGAAAGCTTGCGGGAACGCACCAGGGCGGCTACGATCCTTTTTCAGTTGACATTACTGCGTACTTACAAAAAGGTTCATCGCAGCAAATTGCAGTAAGGGTTTGGGACCCCACCGATGAAGGTCCGCAACCACGCGGCAAGCAGGTAAAGCATCCCAACAGTATCTGGTATACGGCTGTTACCGGCATCTGGCAGACTGTATGGATAGAACCCGTTCCAAAAACATACATCATCTCAACAAGGCAGACGCCGGATATAGACAGGCAAACTATTTCTGTATCAGCACAGGTTGATAACCTTTTGCCCACAGATAAAGTAAGCATATCGGCATGGGACGGCACCCAAAAAATAGCTGAGCAGGAAGTAACGGGAAACGCTGCCGCAGTTTTACAGGTAAGCAATCCAAAACTGTGGTCTCCGTCAACCCCGTTTTTGTATGATTTAAAAGTATCAGTTGTCAGAAATAAGAAAGTAGTGGACGAAGTGCAAGGCTATTTTGCCATGCGAAAGATTGCGGTGAAGGCCGATGCAGCCGGGGTAAAAAGAATTTTGATTAATAATCATTTTCTTTTCCAGTTTGGCCCGCTCGACCAGGGCTGGTGGCCCGATGGACTGTACACAGCACCTACTGATGCAGCTTTAAAATTTGACATAGAAACAACCAAAGAATTGGGTTTTAATATGATTAGAAAACATGTAAAAGTAGAGCCCGCAAGATGGTATAACTACTGCGATAAACTGGGAATGCTGGTGTGGCAAGACATGCCAAGCGGCGACCTTGAAGCGACGTGGGAATCACGTCCGGGAGTGGAGGGTTTGGGTGAAGATATGGAGCGTACGGAAGCCTCTGAAACCATATACCGCAAAGAATGGTTAGCGATCACAGAAGCACTGTATGATTTTCCATGTATCGTTATCTGGACTCCATTCAATGAAGCATGGGGTCAGTTTAAAACTGCAGACATCACTACGCTGACATTGG
>CAXUMK010000020.1:30789-38624 GCA_964251885.1 uncultured Segetibacter sp.
TTGGGGAGAGATTCTACAAGATTGGTTAACAGTGCAAGCGGTGGTAATTTTTACTCCGGTGCACAGATAATGGACTTGCATAATTATCCTTCACCGGCTATGCCAAGTGTAGAACTGTTTGGTGCAAAACAGGCTTTGGTTTTAGGTGAGTTCGGCGGCCTCGGGTTGCCTTTGGAAGGACATACCTGGCAGGAAAAAAATAACTGGGGTTACCAGAACTTTAAAAACCAGGACGATCTATTTAAGAAATATTCATCGTATATCGACAGGCTGCAAAAGCTGGTTAAAAAAGGATTGTCAGCAGCAGTGTATACCCAAACGACAGATGTAGAGGTAGAAGTAAACGGCCTGATGACGTATGACAGAAAGATAATAAAAATGCCTGCCGATAAATTGAAGGAAATACACAGTAAATTGTATGATTGGTCGCCGGCTTTTTAATGATAATATTTGCATGAACCAATAAATGGTTTTAGAAATCATGCGTTTGGAAAAAATGCCCGTGAAGCAGGATAACTTTTTGCAGAAGACTTTTAATCCTTATTTTTTTATTAATGTACTACATAGTATATGGTCTCTTATATGCTCTTTCTTTGATTCCCTGGAGAATTTTGTATTTTATCAGTGATGGCGTGTATGTTTTTTTGTACTATATTTCACGCTACAGAAGAAAAGTGGTAATGAGTAATCTTACGATTGCGTTTCCAGAAAAAACGGAAGAGGAGAGGATTAAGATTGGTAAAGAGTTTTATCACAACTTCTTAGATACTTTCATCGAAACTTTGAAGTTTTTGTCCATTTCTGATAAAGCCTTTTCTAAAAGAATAAGCGGCAATTTTGAAATTTTTAATGACCTGTATGCATCGGGGCAGAATGTACAGATACACTCGGGCCATTTCTTCAACTGGGAATATATGAACTGGGCTGTTCCCAAATATGCGCCATATCCTTTTATCGGGGTGTATAAAGAAATCAGCAATAAAACCATTAATAAGCTTATTCTTGATTTAAGGCAAAGGTATCACAGCATTATGCTTTCTGCTTATGATTTCAAGACCTCTTTTCATGAGTTGGCAAAAGGCCGGTTTGCTTTGGGGCTTTATGCTGACCAAAATCCACCGAATACTGCCCAGGCTTTCTGGCTTCCGTTTTTTGGTAAACTTACTCCCTTTGTTACAGGTCCAGAAAAAAGTGCACGAATTAGTAATACCGCGGTTGTATTTGTTCACCATTACCGCACTAAACGTGGGTACTACCAGGCAGATTTTACATTGGTAACCACCACACCCAAAGACTTCGGCCATGGCCAGCTAACCAAAATATATGTAGCATGGCTGCAGGATTGTATCCGTAAAAAACCTGCAAATTATTTGTGGAGCCATCGTCGGTGGAAGTGGGAGTTTAAGGAAGAATTTAGAAAAATGGCAATATAAGTTCGCTTTCCCCGTCCTGAAGGATGGGGCAATAAATTGGATAGCTTTACTGACTCATGAAACAAAAAGTTTTATTCAAAGATTTAGGCAAAGAACAATCGTACAAAGGCATCTGGGATTTGCAGGAAAGCCTGTTGCAGCAAAATGTGCGGATAAAGGCAGCAGCAAGACTTGCAGAAAGTGAAATAACTGCTGAAAGGTCAGTTCATTCTTTATCGCAAACAGACAACAGTCCATCAACAAGCAATTATCTTCTTTTTGTAGAACATACGCCGGTATATACTTTGGGTAAAAGCGGCGATATAAATCACGTTTTAATTAGTGAAGAAGACAGGCAAAAGAAAGAGATTGAGTTCTTTAAAATAAACAGGGGCGGCGACATCACTTTTCATGGACCCGGACAGCTTGTCGGCTACCCGATCTTTGATCTGGAATATTTTAAAACAGACCTCGGCTGGTACTTAAGAAGCCTTGAAGAAGTAATTATTCTTACCCTGGCTGAATATGGATTGAAAGGTGAACGCAGCAAAGGAGAAACCGGCGTATGGCTTGACCCGGATATAAAAGGCCGTGAAAGAAAAATCTGCGCAATGGGCATTCGCTGCAGCCGCTGGATAACCATGCATGGTTTTGCCTTTAACGTACATACTGATCTTGACTATTTCAATTACATTATTCCCTGCGGTATTGAAAACAAACAGGTGGCCTCACTTAAAAAAGAATTGGGCTTTGAAGTTTCTATGGAAGAAGTAAAACAAAAAGTAAAAAGAAATTTTGAGAAAGTCTTTGATGTAGTGGTAGAAGAATCTGCAGCTTTTTAACTGGGTGCTTTAGGCTGCCATGAAAAGATACCGTACAAGTGAGTGACACAACCGGCGATGCCATGAAATACATCTGCTGGTTACCAAAAACCGATCAATCAAAAGTTGCAGCACCGTGTCTAAGGTCGTACACCTAAAAATCTTTCGGCACGTAAAACTTGTTTTTCTCCTTTAGTTTATTGTCTTCATACAACTCGAAACCGAACCAGCCGGAATGAACAAAGTTGGCCTTGTCAAGAATTAAAGGAGATTCTTTTACATAATGAATCTCAAAGAGCGGAGTGCCGTCTTCTTCAAAAAATTTGATGTTGTATTTTTTATCGCCAATGGCAGGAACAGAGACATTGATAAAGCCGTCTTTACTTACATAGATATAAGACGAAACTTTAAAAGCTTCGTGGCCTAAATAAGGATTTACTGCAACCAGCGTATCATTTATAGCATACAAAGTATCTTTTGTAAGGTGTAAAATACTGTCTCTGAAGTTGCGGAAAGCATTTACCGAAACCTGCCTGTACACTTCGTTCCTTATTTGTATGGTCACCATTCTTTTATCGCCTGCGACTATGTTTCCAAAAGTGCCATTGGTCATATCGCGTGCATCTGGGTTGTCGCCCGAAGAAACAGATGTTGTACCATCAGGAGAGCCGTTTACTCTTTTTGATTTTGAAAAAAAATAAGCACCACCCTCAAGCACATAAAAAATACGGTAAAAAACACGGTTTGTCGCCGGCCTGGTATCTGTAAAACCATTTTGCTGAAGTTCGGGTGAAGGCGCAGAAAATACAGTTGAAAAGTTTCTGAGACTGTCATAAGACCTTTGAACGTTTAATTGTATCAGGCTTTGAAAAGGATTTGTCCAACTGATCGTTACTTTATTTGCTCTTTCTGAAAGTGTAAAACGTGGCAGAGTATCCTGGCTAAACAACCTGCCTGCAAAAAACAGGATGAGTACCAGGCTAATGATTTTTTTCAACTTTTTTTTCAATTATTGCGGCAAAGATAATGGGAGAGGGATAATTAAAATGCTAAGACTTTGTGCAGTAAACTTTTGTTTCCCTGCAGCCCTCCGCTGTGTATCATCAGCAGTTTGCTACCATGCTCAAAAAAATTATTTTCTGCCAAATCTTTGATGGCATAGAAAGTTTTCCCGGTGTAAACAATATCAAGAGGCAAATGATGTTCGCGGTAAACTTCATTTATAAAATCGATCAGTTGGGGCGTATGTTTGCCATAGCCACCGAAGTGATATTCATGCTTTATTTCAAAAGTTGCGTTTGAAAACGGATTTATAAGTAAAGTCTTTATTTCTTCATCTAAATGTTTGTTCCCCTTCATCGAACTAATGCCGGTGACTTTTTGGTTTGCATTGCTTTTGGATATTAAACCTGCCAACATGGTGCCGGTGCCGACTGCTGCGATGATGTGCGTGTAATCGGTTAAACGAACTAACTGTGAGATTTCTGCAGCGCCTTTTGCTCCCAATGTTCCGTAGCCGCCTTCATGTATCCAGTACCAGTTGCTGAGAGCATATCTATGTTTAATTGCCTCTTTGTTTTTGTATTCCTCCCTGCTTACAAAATGTAACTGCATTCCATATTCTTCCGCCCTTTGAAGTGTGTACGATAAAACTTCGGGTTTTTCTCCCCTGATTATTCCAACGCTTAGTAAACCTGCTTCCCGTGCAGCAAAAGCGGCTGCGATAATGTGATTTGACCATGCACCACCAAAAGTGGCGATCGTATCTTTCTTCAGGGTGAGAGCGTCCCCCATATAATACTTCAATTTAAACCATTTGTTTCCGCTTACTACCCCATGTATTTTGTCTAATCTTAAAATGTCGAGAGAAAGTTGCTTATCTGTAAGCCATTCTGCTTCTATCTTTTGTACGTCAACTGAGTCAAAATTCACGGTTTGGTTTTTTGTAAATTTGAAGAATTATTTGTTGTATAAGCAGTAAGATTTAGTTTCGCAACAATTCAAAATTCAAATATGCAACCAACATTAGTCATTTTAGCAGCGGGTATGGCAAGCCGGTATGGAAGTATGAAACAGATACAATCATTCGGGCCTTCAGGCGAGACTATCATGGATTATTCTATTTATGATGCAGTAAGAGCGGGTTTTAAAAAAGTTGTTTTTATTATACGTGAAGACTTTGCAGAAAATTTTAGAGGCATCTTCGAACCTAAACTAAAGGGCAAAATTGAAACCGCTTATGTGTATCAAAGTCTCAGTTCATTCATTGGCAGCCGCCAGCTTCCTGCCGACAGAACAAAACCGTGGGGAACGGCACATGCTGTATTGTGCTGCAAAGACACAGTAAAAGAACCTTTCGCCGTAATCAACGCCGATGACTTTTACGGACGGGATTCATTTGAAAAAGCGTATCACTTTCTTACTACTGATGTGAACGACAAAACACAATGTATCATAGGTTATGAGTTGAAAAAAACCCTCAGCGAAAACGGAAGTGTAAGCCGTGGCGTATGCGAAGTAGATGCAGATAATAACCTGGTTTCGATAAACGAGAGAACGAAGATTTACCGCAACGAAGAGGGAAAGATCACTTATGAAGATGAAAGCGGCTTGCATGAGGTAAGTGAAGACAGCATGGTAAGCATGAATTTCTTTGGCTTTTCTCCGTCTATATTTCAAATAATAGAAAAACAGTTCCAGGAGTTTTTAGACACAAGTATTAATAATCCCAAAGCCGAGTTCTTTATTCCGTTGGTTGGTGATAATTATATAAGATCAGGTGCAGGAGTGATGAAGGTAATTCCAACAAAAGCACAATGGTTTGGCGTAACTTATAAGGAAGATGCACCGGCAGTGCAGAAAAGCATAGATGCGCAGGTAAGTTCGGGAGAATATTCAAATAATCTTTGGGAAACCCCAACCCCTAAAGGGGCTTAAAAGAACTGCTGCAGAACTTTTAACTTTTATACTTAAAGCGGGTATAAAAAATGTGCAGTGATTTTTGAGCCGGGCTGTATTGCTACTATTTTACATCGTTGCGTCGCACACTTCATCTGAAGGTACTTGCTTCGGCAAAAAGAAAGCCCTCATTGCCAGTAATTGATTTTTGGTTCCCAAACAAGTTCTTTGAAGATGACGTGATATAAGTTTCCGTTTCATCAACTTAAAGTCTTCTACCCGAAGATGTAAAATCTGAATAGCTATATGTGCAACATATTGCTAAAGCAAGAAGTTGTTTAACAACCCTGAAAGGGGTTGAATAAATAATATCAGGTTTCGGAAATGATTTCGCCCTTTCAGGGCTTCGCTATCTTTTTTACCTTTTTCCGCCGGCTACACCGGCGGCTATTGAGATGACAGCCTTTCAGGCTTTAAAAACGCTATTAATAAATCTATCCTTCTACTAATTAGATTTTTAAATATGTCATTGGCATGAGGAACAAATTGCCGAATATAGAATTTAAGTAACACATATAACCTTATTACCTTAGTAACACAACGTATCTGCCCAAAGTAACTAACCTTATTACCTTATCTCTCCCATTTTAGAGGCAATGATAAGGTAATAAGGTTCTTTCTTTCTCTTTTCTATCCGTTACTAAGGTTTTTTATCCAGGTATTTGTAACACATTGCTTAGGCTGTTTAGATAAAGTCATACATCACTTTTTGTATTGCTGTTGTTGGCACATTAGTGCTTTTCAAAAAAGCCCAATAAAGCTATACAAGTACACGGGAGTGACACAACGATGCTAAATAGTAGTAACACAGCCCGGCTCATGAATAAAAATTTTTTGCGCACTCTTATATGGCTTTAAGTATACATAATAATCAATTTATAAAAATCAACTTTCAACTATTACCGGAGTCAAGTACAAATTGTTAAAAAAGCAAACGTAAAGCAGCTATTATACTTCAAACCAAATCTCTTCGTTTACCGTAAATTGCCGGTTGTTTCAACTAAATTTTTCATGATTTTTAAAAAATTGCTGAAAGTCCTCGCTTGCCTGTTCATCCTTTCAAAGGCATCAGCACAGGATTTTAGTAACAAAGGCACTGAGTTTTGGGTAGGTTACGGGTATCATCAAACGATGCAGAATGGTCTTTCTACCCAGAATAACCAGAATATGGTGCTCTATTTTACTTCAGATGTGTCTGCAACAGTTACTGTAGCCATACCTGCATCCGGATATGTAAAGACTTACCAGGTTGCACCCAATACTATTACCGAGTCTGATCCTATTCCTAAAAGCGGAGCCCAGGATGCGAGATTGCTTACCGAAGGATTATACAATACCGGTATTCACATAACCAGCGATCATCCCGTTGTTGCTTATGCACATGTGTATGACCAAAGTGTATCGGGAGCATCTTTACTGTTTCCTGTTACCACTCTCGGGCAGGATTATTACTCACTTAATTTTACCCAGCATGCAAATCAACCCGGATCAAATTCGTGGGCATTTGTAATAGCAACAGAAGATAATACAACTGTAGAAATTACGCCTTCTGCAGCCACTCTTTCACATGCAGCCGGTACGCCTTTCACTGTTCCTTTAAATAAAGGGCAGATTTATAATGTTATGGGCACAACAAGCGGAAACAACGGTGTTGACCTTACCGGCACGCGGATACGGTCAGTAAGCACAGGTACATCAGCCTGCAAAAAAATTGCGGTGTTCTCAGGAGCGGGCAGGTTGTCTATCAATTGCGACAATGCTGTTTCTTCATCTGATAATGTTATTCAGCAGGCTTTTCCACAAAGCGCATGGGGACGTAAATATCTTACGGTTCCGACTTCCCTGTTGCCAAATAATTTTTTCAGGGTAGCTGTTAGCGATCCGGCAACGAAAGTAACCGTTGACGGAGTGCAGGCTACAAATTTGCAAAACGGGTTTTACTACGAATTTTCTGCCAACACTCCTAAATTGATTGTTGCAGATAAACCTGTAATGGTTGCGCAGTACATTACTTCTGCCAATGCTCCAACCTGTGGTAATTCATCTAATACCAAGGGCGATCCTGAAATGATCTACTTAAGCCCGGTAGAACAAACCATTGATAACGTTACTTTAAACTCAACAAGTCATTACCAAATAACTTCGCATTATATTAATGTAGTTATTAAAACGGCTTCGATCAATAGTTTCACGCTTGATGGAACTGCGCATGCATCTTCTTTTACAAATTATCCCCAGGATGCCTCTTATTCTTATGCAGCTTTTTCAGTAGCAGCCGGCGCTCATAACCTGCGGGCAGACTCCGGATTTAATGCAATCGCTTACGGGTATGGCGGACTTGAATCGTATGGTTACAACGCCGGCACCAACATTAAAGACCTCTACCAGTTTTTAATCATCAAAAACCCGTATGCAACGGTTAATTTTCCCGCTACCTGCAAGAATACAAACTTCCGGTTTTCAATAACGCTTCCTTTTAAAGCTTCGTCACTTGCGTGGAGTTTTCTTAACAGTTCCCATATTTCACCAAACCAGGATACAACACTTAATAACCCGGTACTGGATTCCTCATATATCAGCGATGACAGAACCTTGTATGTGTATAGCCTGCCTTCTTATTATTCGTTTGATGCAACCGGTACTT
>CAXUMK010000021.1:0-5370 GCA_964251885.1 uncultured Segetibacter sp.
GGAGCAGAAGAAAGAACAAATGCTTGTCCCCAAAAAAACCTTAAGTTAATGACATCACATAAAGGTTCAATTTTAAAGAGATGAAAGATTCGTTCTACACGGCAATCTTGTAACTTAGAGACATGATTAAACCTGCTATCCTTACCCTTTTATTAACGTCATTTTGTTTTATCAACCTGGTTTTTCCGCAGTCGAAAACAGATACTCTACTGGAGAATATTCTGTCAGCAGAAAAAAAAGAACCGTTGCAGAAGGTTTTGCAAAACCCCCTGCCCTACCGTTGCCAGATCATTTATACACAGATAAACAGGGATAAACATAATACTCCGCATTTTAAAAATTATTATTTCAATTATGACCCCGATTTCTATTTCTACCCGGCATCAATGGTAAAGATGCCTTTGGCATTTCTTGCATTGGAAAAACTACATGCAATACATGTAAACGGGGTAGATAAAAATACTTCATTACAAATAGACAGCAGCTATCCCGGACAGGTTGCCGAATACAAGGACAGCACTTCGGCAAGCGGATTGCCTTCTGTTGCACATTACATTAAAAAAGCCTTTCTCATTTCTGACAATGATGCTTACAACAGGATGTACCAGTTTTTAGGACAACAGGAAATTAACAGAAAACTGCATGATAAAGGATATAAGAATATAAGGATAATCAGGCAATTCATGGGTTTTACGCCGGAGCAAAACAGACATACAAACCAGGTCAGATTTATAAATGACAATGGAAGTCTTTTGTACACTCAGCAACCAGCATATAATTCAGATTCATTTGATTTCAGCCATAAAATTAAATTGGGAAAAGCTTACTACAACCGCAGCGACAGCCTGATAAATGCGCCTATGGACTTCACCATGCACAATAATATTCCTCTTGAGGACTTTCAAAAAATATTACAGTCTGTCTTGTTTCCTGAATCTGTTTTGCCAAAGCAAAGGTTTGCTTTAACTGAAGATGACTACCACTTTCTTTACCGGTACATGTCACAGTTTCCGTCAGAGACAAGCTATCCCAAATATGACAGCTCGATATTTTACGATAGTTACGTAAAGTTCTTTTTCCAGGATAGCTCACATAAAATGCCTGCTAACGTCAGGGTATTTAATAAGGTTGGCTGGGCGTATGGCACCTTAACCGACGTTTCTTATATAGCCGATTTTAAAAACGGCGTTGAATATATGCTTGCGGCAACTATTTATGCAAACAGTGATGAGGTTTTAAATGATGACAAATATGATTATGAAACCGTTGGCTCACCGTTCCTTTACCAGTTAGGACAAACTATTTATCAGCATGAATTGCACCGCATGAGACCACACAAGCCAGACCTGTCAAAATTCAAATTGTCTTATGACCATCGAGCCGCTAACGATACACGTGCTTCTATTAAGGTTGTTGATAATTAATGGCTCAATGGCTCAATACCTCAATGACTCAATGACTCAATGACTTGATGACTTGATGACTTAATGATTTCTTTCGCATCTTACAGAAATCTCTTTTACTTTACCGGATGCTGCAACTTGAGAACATCCGGAAATACTATGGCAATTTTCTGGCTACAGAAATTCCTTCATTATGGATCGCTCCGGGTATCTGGTGGCTGCAGGGAGAAAACGGCTCAGGAAAAACCACGCTTCTCAAAATGATTGCCGGCCTTCATCCTTTTACCGGCGACATCATTTTAGAAAAGCAATACAGCATTAAAAAACAAAGACAACAGTTTGTCAGGTCTGTTAATTACGCTGAAGCAGAACCTTTGTATCCTTCTTTTTTATCAGCAAAAGATCTGGTTCAGTTGTACTGCAAAACAAAGCGCGGCGATGAAAAAGCTGCCAAAGAAATGCTTACACAACTAAATGTGTACGATGCTTACGAAAAGCAGTTGGGCAGTTACTCAAGCGGCATGTTAAAAAAAGTAAGCCTTACACTTGCATGTATTGGAGACGCAAAAGTTATACTGTTAGATGAACCATTGATAACCATAGATACGAATGCTGTAGAAACGATTTGTGGTATCATCAGAAAGAAATTTACAGAAGGCACGTCGTTTATCATCACCTCTCACCAGCCTTTGCTTGCTGAACAATTGTCTTTTACAGGAACCCTTGTTGCCGAAAACAGAACCGTACACGAAAAAGTAACCAATGCCCATCGTCTTTAAAATTTTACAAAAGGTTCTGGTCAATCAATTTTACAAAGTCAATGCAGGCCTGTTCATGTTCCTGTTTTTTGTCTTGTTTGGCTTGCCCTACAATGTTTCAGGTTTTCACCTTTCACTTATTATGGGCTTTATTCAAAGCCAGGCATTCCTCGGCTTCGTATTTCTTATCTGGATCGTATACAGCCTGAAATGCATCAACTATATTCTTACACATTTGCAAGAACCAAGATCAGCATTCTTATTTTGCCTAAATAATGTATCAAAAACTCAGGGCTACTTTTATATGCTGTATGTGCAATTCATGTTGTTTCTGCCGGTAACGTTATATGCATTTGCAGCTATTTTAGTAGCTATACAACATCAAAAATATTTACCGGCAGCAGAGATTGCTGTTTTCATCTTTGTTGCTAACCTTTTATGTGCTTATATATATCTGGTAACTCTTCAAAAGAAATCTTTTTTAAAGCAAAAGTTATGGTTGCCTGCTGTTCATTTTCATCTTCCAAAACCTTTGTTTTTAATACCGCTTTATCATTTATGGCATAGTCAAAAGCAAATGCTTTTTGTGTCGAAACTGTTTTCGCTGCTGCTGTTGTATGGCTTTATACATTTGTACGAGCCGGACCATTATGACATACGCCCGTTACAGCTTTGCCTGCTGCTGGTGACTGCAGCACAAACTGCTATTGTGTACCAGGTAAGAGTTTTTGAAGAAGAATATGTAGCTTTTAGCAGAAATCTGCCTGTTACAACTGTTGTTCGTTTTATGAGCATTGTAGCGATGTATGCGATACTTATGTTGCCTGAAGGTCTCTTACTTTGGAATGGCTTTCCTTTACATTTTCACCTGTCGGATTATCCTCAGTTAATAGTAATGATAATTGCATTGCTTTGCGCTTTTCATGTAACACTGTTATTGGAAGACACAGAGATGGAGCCATTTATAAAAATAGTGTTTGCAATTATAGCAGCGTGTTTTTTTATATTGCTATATAACCCCGGCGTTCTGTTTCCTGCAGGTATTTTACTGATCTCTTTTGCTTTATTTCATTCATATTATTACGACTTCGAAAAGAAATACAATACAGGCAAATAATCATTTCAGCTTTGAGTTCGTCATTGCTCGCAATAACGCAAACATGAAATGCACCCTTTTGGTTTAGGAGAACTATTACTTTCTACATACTAATGCAAGGGATAAAAAGGCGAGTAGAAGTTTTTTTGATCCGGGGCTGAATTACTACTATGATTCATCCTTGCGTCGCACTCTTTTACTTTTCATTCTTTATTCGACAAGCCAAAGAGTCTCTTGAATCCCTCGACAACTATGAGAAAAGCCGCCATAAAAAGATACGGTACAAGGGTGTGACACAACCGGAGTTGCAATAAAATACAACTGCCGGTTACCCAAAAAATTCAAATGCTAAAACATTGGATACATTTCAAATTGTCGCTTCTGGATGGTTGTCTTTTTGTAAGTTCTATCATTCGTCATTGCGAGGAACGAAGCAATCCCCTGCACAATCAGGGGGATTGCTGCGCAAGGCTGCCAATGACGCAACCATGAAATGAACTAAAACATGTCAAGCAGAATCATTTATTTCATTTTTATAACCCGCATCTTATCCAGCATTGCCTCGTTAATTTCTCCGTTCATATTTTCATTGAAGGTTTCAAAACTAATTGTCAGGTTATGCGTGCCTTTCGTAAGAGAAGCCTGAACAGCATTTGTGTAGCCCCAGTTGTTCCATTCCTCTTTTCCTCTTTGTGGCAATACCACAGTTCCTAAAATTGTATTTCCTTCTTTTCAGCGTTCTAATGGCACATTTATTCTCTGTATTGATTGGTCCGTTGCCATTTGCATATTTAAAGTCAATAGCATACCATCCATCTTCAGCAATGCTTACGGGGACAGTGATGATGGTGTTTTTAGTTTTACTTATTTCAACAAATCCGGCTCCTGAAAATCCTTTATATGGTAAGGGTGATTTGTCCGCATAATTTTCTATTTCATAGGTATTGACAAGAGAATTGGCAGCAACCAAAAGAGGTTCGCCTGCAAACGATTGTACCCTTTTTGCATCCACCGCAATTACCTGGTACTCGGCATAACTTTCGCTGGTAACAGGATAGGTTGTTTTTGTTGTTTTAGATACTTCTTTTGCGTTCTTCAATACAATGTATTGCATCGCACCTTCTATCCGGTTCCAGGATAAACTTTTGTTAGTATAAGTTACAGAAGGAGCATCTAATGAAACATAATGTGCTACTGTATTCATATTAGCGGGTTGCGTTTTGTTATCAGCCAAGACAATCTTAATTATATGATGACCCTGTAGTTTTGCTGAAAAAAAAGGTTCACCCGATTTGCCATCAACGGTAAACGTCTTAACCTGGTTACCATAACCTTCCATTTGTATATCCAACACGGCCTTCCTGTAAGTAAAGTTGTTAAGGCTGCGGCTACCACGTAAAGCATACGGAACAAAAGGGTGAAAAGTCAAACCGTCTGCCTGTAAGCTTATTCCGAAAATGATTTTATTGACAAGGGCAATACTGCCTGAAAGGCTCCATAACATGTTGCTTGAGTTGATTTGCGTACCTGCAAAATCGCCGGAAGAAGCAACAAAGTTTTCCTTATTAGTGAGCCACAAAGCAGCCGGGCGATACACAGCAGCTATGCTTTCCATCACCACATCTTCATTACCGACCTTTGCTGCCGCAAGTGCATAATAAGATTGCACAAAAGGCCAGACAGCATTATTGTGATAAGGAGGAATACCAGGAATTTGCGGATAAATACAAGGAATGCCGAAATCCATAACCGGCGTTCTGCTTATTACCTGTTTCTGCTTTTCTTCATCCGCAATACCAAACAATACTGATAAGGCTTCGCCTAAAGCTTCTGAACGGGGAGATAAAATCTTTGCATTTCTGCCATATAAATACTGGCCATAGTATCCTTTTTCGGGCATCCATAAATATTTGTTTATGCCCGCTTTGATACGTTCGGCCACCTTTTTATACTTTTCAGAAGCGGCATTATCGCCAAGCCTTTTTGCGATGGAAGATAAAACCGTGTTTGCCTGGTAATGAACTGCATTTGTACCCAAACATTCTGACTCATAAATGTCTGCCGGCTGCATCCATTTTGGATAAGTTTGTTCGCGCCAGTCTAAAAACGAAGA
>CAXUMK010000021.1:5392-15824 GCA_964251885.1 uncultured Segetibacter sp.
TTTTACGAGACCGGTTACCTTATCGTAATCCACTACATAATCATCTTCAAGTGAGTTTTTAATGATCTGGTAAGACTGTTTTAGCCAGTCTTCATCTCCGGTAGCTTTGTATACTTCCCATGCTGCAACCGACCAGATGATCCTATCTGTAGAAGCAGGCCATGCGCCACCGGTTCCGGTATCCTGAATGATCCTGCCTTTCTTATTTACTTTTCTCAACAAGCTATTTTTGGCGACTTTTGGCTGCAGATAAGCCATCGATAAAATAATGCTGTAGCTGATGTCTCTTGTCCATACACCTGCCCATTCTTTACCGGTTCTGAAGGTGCTGTCCGGCTCGACTGCATTGATCATTTCTGATATGGCAAGATTGTAAAGCACATCTGAAATTGTATAATCCGATTTGTACTGAGGAAAGGCGGAAATGTCTTTAGACAACTTCCAGGTTGAAGAAGTTTGTTTTTTCTCTTCCGAAACATTAGCCGGGCTTTTGTAATTTGATATTATTTCATGATCAGATACAGCTTTTCCTGTGAACCGGTTTTGCACAATACTGTCTTTATACAAAACAAACACATCATTTTTCCATATTGGTTTCTCAGGCATTTGAGCATTACAAAAGGTGATAAATAAAGAAAGGGTCAATGCAGGAAGCAGGTAACGAGGTTTCATTTTCATTGTACAGTATGAATGTTTCTTCGTCTAAAGGTATGATTATAAAAAAAGATGTATGTAGAAACAGCAGAGATTAATTTAGGTAAAAAATATCTGCAGGCAACCTTCATTTCTACGGACATATTGCTACAGCTATTTAGATTTAGTACACTTCGAAACATTAAGACAGCGGTGAAAATATATTAACCAAGCATCAAGCTTACACCTGTCAGTTTGATTCGCTTTTTTAAATACAATAAGCGTCGTAGAAAGAAAAAACCCATCAACTTAATTCAATCAGATTTTTCTTAATTGCAGCCATAACTAAACCGACGCGTGTACGAACAGAAAGCTTTTCGCATAAGCTGGCTTTGTACTCGTCAATTGTGCGGGGGCTAACATACATTTTGGCGGCAATTTCTTTATAAGACATTTCAGTGCAAAGAAGTTTTAGAAAAGTCTTTTCACGTTCATTTAGAGAAATTTCATCTCCTGAAAAGTTTTGAAGACCACTTATTATTTTACCGGAGATGGCTTCAGAGAGATAAAAATCATTTTTTACAATTGAAAGTAAGGCTGCCTGGAGAGTTTCTGGCTCACAACTTTTTAGAACATAACCCTTTGCTCCCGCTTTCAATATTTTTATAATGGTAGATTCATCGGTAAACATCGACAGAGCCAAAATTTTTATAAGAGGGTAATTTTTATGCAGGAATGCTGTTGTCTCATAGCCATTTCCATTCGGCATATTAATATCCATCAGCACTACATCGGGCAAAACATTTTTTACTATTCTTTCTTTTAATTCATTTCCACTGCCTGCATCATAAATAACTAAAAAATCTTCAAAAGTATTTATCAGTTTTACTATGGCTTTTCGTACTAAACTATGATCGTCAACTACTGCTATTGTATACTTTTTTTTCTTTTCCAACATACTACGCAATTTTTCTAATAAACAGGTATTTCAATTCGGGTAGTAGTACCTTCTTTTGTGCTGAAAATATTTATTTTCCCGCCTATCAATTTTGTCCGGTTTATCATGTTTGCTAAACCAATACCTTTTTTTGAAGACACCGCATTCAATGTTTCAGCTACATTAAACCCAATTCCATCATCAGAACATCGTATATAAAGGCATCTATCAATTTTTGAAAACTGTACAGTTATGGTTTTAGCTTTGGAATGTTTGATTATATTAGTAAGAATTTCCTGCATAATCCGAAATAAAAATATTTCTTTTTCAACCGATAATTCTAAGCTCACATCAGAGCCAATAAAGGAGGTTTTAAAAAACTTTGTTTTCGCAAGCTTTTCTAATTCAAACTTCACCGCTTCTATAATTCCAATTTTACCTATTCTTTCAGGCGATAAACTCTTCGATAGGTCTGATATACCCTGAATGGCGGTTACAATCATTTCTTTACTTTCTTTAATACTGCTTCTTGCATCACGGTTGTTAGTAATGCGAATGGCCGAAAGCGTTAAGTTGACCACAGCTAATATTTGCCCGATATTATCATGAAGTTCCTCTGAAATTTCTTTAAAAATATTTTCCTGTATTTCCAGCCTTGATTGTAACAGTTCCTGCTCGTGAACAAACTGTCTTTTTTTATACATCAGCAATATAATGACAATAAAACCAACCAGTAGAAGAGCGAGAAGACATCCTGCCACAATTAATACATAAACTTCCTGGTACTTACTCTGCATAAAAATCCTATTGCAAATAAGAGGTATAGAACGTAATTCATGAATTGAATAATAAAAATAAATCCTCTGTAGAAAGGTACAGATAAATTTACTAAGAAATTCATGAGGCCATAAATGGGCAATGTACAACTGTAATACAGCAACAACGCAGTAACTATCCAAAACACACGATCCCTTGTTAAATTATTGATCTTCGGATATTTGAATAAAAAGTAAAAGTATGCTACTCCAAGAGTAATACAAATAGTAGAGCCTAAAATATAGGTATAGGTATGAAAAGCATATTTTCCCTGGATAAAGAAAATATTGAGTAACGCTACAATAGTATAAACAATAGTTATGTATATTATTTTCCTGTTTCTAAGGTATTCTTTCAAAACGGAATAAAAGAAGTAGTAGTAGAAACCGAATTCAAAAACTGTAAATAAATTATACAGTAAGGTATTACTTCGTTTTTCCTCAATCATTTTGTTTGCCTGAAACTCTACGACGATAGTAAGCAATAAAAATACTGTAAACAGCCGAAAAATCAATTGATCCTTCGGTATAAAAAAGGTTGAAAGGCTCGAAATAAAACTTAAAAAGATAATTGCCTGGTAAAAGGACATGGTTAATTTTTTTGGTAATAATAAAAATGACAAAAGGCTCTTTCACAGAAAGAACCATTTGTCATTTTATTAGAGAACAGATGTTTAATCTTTCTTCGTTTCTTCTGAAAGATTAGATTCAAAAATCTCCCATTCAATTGGTTCGCCTATTCCGCCTCCACACATTGGCGGGCATAGTCTTCCGACGTTGTAAGCCAATATTTGAATACCATTGGTAGAATTAATATAAATATGCTTATCTACCCTTGAGCCATCCTCTAAAAATGAACTTTTTGTAGGGACAAGCACGACTGTTTGTCTTTCAGAATACTCAGGTTTCTTTTTAAAATCTTTAGGATACGTTCCAAAATATAATTTTAACCCATTAGCTCCATGGGTAGCAGCCTTTTCGAGAAATTCCTGCATTTCATTCAATGTATACCAACTGCTTAACGAATCAGGTTTTCCAATCTTTTCTGAATTAGCTACCCACCTCGTCTTTTTGTAATTTAACAGTAAATGATCCACTTCCTGAGTTTCTACATAACTGCCGACTTTTGTACTGGTTTCTACGTTACGCATAAAAAATAATTTTTGTGATGAAAAAATTTCTTCTCAAAGATACTGTTTAGTAATTTTTATTTTTTCTTGCAAACGTTTGAAAATCAATAGAGTAAGCAGTTAATTAATGTGTACTATCTTAGTACCTAATTCTTTATGTACTTCTCCGAAGCATATTAGTGAATAAAAATTGAGTTTATTATGCATATATACAGGTACAAAGATAGCGTTAACATGCGGTTTATCTCCGACAAGTATGTATTTTAGATAAAAGGATTGATTTGTATAAGTGAATAGCAAACAAGATTTCTATTCTACACTGCTACATTAAAATCTCTCAAAGCATCGTTTAAACTTGTTTTCAGATCGGTGCTTGGTTTGCGTTTGCCAATGATTAAAGCACAGCTTACATTGTATTCACCTGCCGGAAATTTCTTAGTGTACGTTCCCGGTATTACCACACTTCGCGATGGTACACGGCCTTTGTATTCAACCGGTTCATTTCCGCTTACGTCTATAATTTTTGTAGATTGTGTAAGTACTACGTTTGCGCCTAAAACCACTTCTTTCTCAAGCATTACACCTTCCACAACAATAGAGCGGCTGCCAAGAAAGCAACCATCTTCAACAATTACAGGGCTTGCCTGTAAAGGCTCTAAGACACCGCCAATACCAACTCCGCCGCTCAGATGAACGTCTTTGCCAATTTGCGCACAACTGCCTACAGTTGCCCAGGTATCTACCATTGTGCCTTCATCTACATAGGCGCCAATGTTTACGTAACTCGGCATTAAAACGACATTTTTAGCCAGGTAAGCGCCATACCGTGCAACTGCATGCGGCACAGCACGAACGCCCAATTCTTTATAATTGCTTTTCAGCTTCATTTTATCATAAAACTCAAACGGGGGCAACGTATAAGTTTCCATTTGCTGAATGCCAAAGTACATTAGTATCGCCTGCTTTACCCACTCGTTTACCACCCATCCGCTTTCGCCGGGCGATGCAACTCTTAACCGGCCTTTGTCAACCTCTTCAATAACTTCTCTTACTGCCTGTTCATATTGCGGCATTTTTAAAAGCTCTCTTTTGCCAAAGGCTTCCTGTATCAGCGACTGTAATTCCATGACTTTAAAATTTGTTAACGAAATTAACGGGTTATGCAAAACAATGGCAATCAGAACTATAAAATCCCGGATGATGTTGCAAGTTTCCAATTACAATAAAAGTTGTAACCGCTAACCCGAAAAAACATAAAAAAAGCACTGCTTTTAAAACAGTGCCTGCAGAGATATATGTTGAGTTGTTGTTTTATTTTGATGACCAAAAGTATAACCCAGCCTATTCAAAAGCAATAACAAAATGTACGAAAGGTGCAGGAAACAAATGAGTGGAACTATGGATGTAAGAAATGCAATTGTAGTGTCGAAAGATAAATTAGTAACCCTTTGTCTTGCCCAATAAGAATAAAAAGTACAAGAGTGCGACGCAACGAAGACTCATAATAGTAATGTTGCCCCGGTTCAAAAAAACTACTCACTTTCCCTTCCAGTATATAAATTATTCAAAAACCTTTTTGATACCGGCATTAGTTCATTGATGTATCATTGTTGCGTCGCATTTCGTTCGTCTTTTTGTACTCTGATTGTACTATGATAAAGTTGTACTCCATTTTCTCTTTACATTACACAACCAAAATTTCTAAAGTTAAAAGCCTGCTTTCATGAATATATCTCTCATCAGTTTTTTTGCTTTTACATTACTTGTAGGCTTTTATTCGTGGTACAAACTGCGTAAAACCAAGTTCGAAACTGCTTCGGGTTACTTTCTTGGCGGCCGTTCGTTAAGCGCCCCTTTCGTAGCCATTTCTATGTTGCTCAGTAATATCTCTACCGAGCATTTGATTGGCATGAACGGCTCTGCTTATAAAAATGGCTTTATCGTAATGGCCTGGGAAGTTACCTCTGCTATTGCGCTGGTTATCGGCGCTTTGTATTTCATTCCTCGATATTTAAAAATGGGGCTTACTACCATTCCTCAATACTTAGAGCTGCGGTACGATAAAACCACGCATACTATTGTAAACCTGCTGTTGATCGTATCGTTTTTGGTTACCCTGCTGCCGGTGGTTTTATATACCGGCGCCCTTAATATGGAAACGCTTTTTGATGTTTCTCAAAAACTCCATATCAGTAAAGATGTCTCGCTGCGGTATTTAATCATTGCCATTGGTGTGCTCGGTTCGGTCTATGCCATTTTTGGCGGATTGAAAGCCATCGCTTATTCAGATGCTATTTATGGTGTCGGTTTATTTGCCGGCGGCTTGCTCATCCCCATCATAGCCCTGTGGAATATCGGAGACGGCAACATAGCTGCAGGTCTTGGCAAAGTATATCACAGCGCTCCCGAAAAATTCAATTCTATCGGCAGCAGCGATTCTGTTTTACCTTTTGGAACGTTGTTCACCGGCTTAGTGATCAACCAGATTTATTTCTGGTGTATGAACCAGGTAATTGTACAGAGAGCATTGGGCGCAGCCAATTTAAAAGAAGCGCAAAAAGGTTTTGTGCTGATGGGTGTTTTTAAAATATTGATGCCCGTCATAATTGTGCTGCCCGGTGTTATCGGCTTTTATTATTTCAAAGACTCATTGTACAACCAGCAGGATACCATTTATCCTAACCTGGTAAAAAAAGTGTTGCCGGTAAGCCTTGTTGGTTTCTTTGCTGCAGTAGTTATGGGTACCGTTTTAAGTACACTAAATGCGGTCTTAAACAGCGCAGCAACTTTGTTTAGCCTCGGTGTTTATAAACGCCAGATCAATGCTGCTGCAGGTGAAAAAAGACTGGTTCGTATAGGTAAATGGACCACTGTTTTTATGGCTGTATTTGCGGTTATGGCTGCCCCGCTGGTAGCTACTGCACCGCAAGGTTTATATCAGCTTTTACAACAGTTAAACGGTATCTTTTTTATACCTATCGCTTCCATTTTACTCGGGGGATTTTTTATCAAAAGCATTTCTGCAACAGGCGCAAAGGTTGCTGTTTTTACCGGTTTGCTGTTTTATATACTTACCTCTTTTGTCTTCAAAGTAAACATACACTTCATTCATGTCTGGGGAATTGAATTTGTGCTGAATATCCTCGTGATGCTAATCGTTTCTTATTTCTATAAAAACAAAAACCCATACACCCCAAAGTATACAGGAGAAGTAAACATCACTCCATGGAAATTTGCTTTGCCGGTCGGCTTGCTGCTGGTTGTGATTACAATACTGGTGTATGTATTATTAAGTTGATAAAAAGGATTTTTTTGCCCTGAAAACTCCCGTCGCACTACGCCTGCTAAACACCAGGTTAACTGGGCAAATCCATTTCCTTTTGTTCATTTTGTATTATCCAGAGCATTACATTTGCACCAAAAAAACACGCTCTGTAAGAGTGTTTATCATTTAACTAACCACCGGATATGAGTAAACCGAAGCCGCTTTCTCCTGAAAAATATATTACTACAAAAGCAAGATCGCTTCCAATAGCTAAATGTTATGTAAATGTTGGCTGGAAAATAGCAAAGATGGTAAACGTTATTGTGATGCGCCGTCATGTAAACGGTAATTACACAGCAGGTATATACCTTATCGACCTGCTTTGTCTTGGCGTTAAAGATACTTTTTACTATTTTAATGAGCCAATAGAAATAATAAATGAACAGTTTCCGCTGGAATTAAACAATGAAGAAGCGGAGTATAACCTCGTGCATAATATCGTTTATGCAGGTCATGATTTTGCCATGGACTTTGATATAAAACCGCATGAAGATTTTAGCGTAACAAAGTTTATTTTAGAAGAAGACGATGACAACATTCCGCTTATAGAAATACCGGTTGGCGACGAAGACGGCAAACCGTATTTGATGGTTAATCCCTCATATAATTATGCTTCTGCATTACAAAAATTAAAGCAGTACGCCGGAGAGGGAAATTACCGGTTTTTATTAGGTAACGACCTGGAAGACGAATTTGATGATAACGACGAATTTGACGACGATGAATTAGATGAAGATGAAGATGAGTTTGACGACGATGATGAGGTGTACATGGATTTCAATGTTGTAAAAGACATGGAAAGTGAAGAACTGGAAGAAATGATTGAAGAGGGAACCGAAAATTTTTCTGACCTGTTCATTGTTAATACAGAGACGTTGCTGCGGCAACTAAATGAAACAGAGATTGGGGTTATAGAACACTTTGAAACAATAAAAGAAAAAAGAGACTTTCAGTTATTTGAGAAGAAAAAAGACCAATGGACAAAGGCCTACGATGACAGCAAAGAAGAAGTGGATATTCTCTTTCCGGAACTGCAATCTTTGAGTAATAACTATACAGGATTAGATAGTGAAGCCCTGATGGCAGCTTTTATAAAATTATTAGAAAAACATAAATCGAAGGATATTATCTCGTTCATGATTGTCAACAGCATTCCATTAATGATAATGCTTGCCCAGTTGAAAAAATTAGAAAAAAACTTCGCCAAATACACTCCTTCGGTTCAATTGTTTATCACCAGTTATGCTGTGCTTCAGGAAGAAGAATTGAGCGCTGATTACAATTTTATCATAAATGCTTCCACAGTAGAGATGGCATACCCTTTCAACCGGATGATACATGGCCTGCATCATAAGCTGTTTTGGCTTGTAAAAGCGCTATATGCCTTACGGTGTGATAACAAAGATGCAATTTTGCATTACCACAATCTCCTGCGTATATCAGGTACCGGGGGACATATAAAGTACTTGTATGCCGCCCAGCTTGTTGACTGGCTGAGTAAGTACATGGGAATTGAAGTTGAGGATGAAGACGAAGATGATGATAATGGTAAAGATTACATTGACTTCAAAAGTGTGTAACCCCCAAACCCCCGCCGTAAAGAGAGCTTAACCCCCCGCCCTAAAGGGAGCTACAGAATGACGGCTCTCTTTGGCTTGCCGAATAAAGAATAAAAAGTACAAGTGTGCGACGCAACGATGAATCATAGTAGTAATGCAGCCCGGTTCAAAAAAAGCTACTCACTTTTTTATCCTTTGTGTAGTATAATCGGTATTCCTCTTTCTTGCAAAGCTTCCTGTTAATGCACCCATACCGGCAACGAGGCCGCCAATAAAGGCGGTTACTATAATAACAGCGATATACGAGCCTCCTAATGGTAAGATAGATGCCACTTTTGCTGAAAGTAAATGTTCATTTTGTGCATCTATATAAGCTGACTGTATCGCCCATAGCAAAAACAAACCGAGAAAAGCAGCGAGGAACGAAGCAAAGGCGTTTTGATGAATTGCCAATGCAACAATGAATGCTGCAACCGCAATTATCCACCACGGGAAAAACAGCGACGCAGCAAAACCTAACAAGGCTGTGAGAACCAACGCAACAAAGAATTTCATGCGAAAGAATTAAGCTTTTGAAAAAGTCATTTTCCATTTCATTTTACTGTTAAGGCGCGCACCATCAGCATTTACAAACAGCAATGGATAATATTTACCATTCGCCCAGCTATCCACAAATGTATCGTAGTATTTGCTTCCCGGATTACCACTTTGGCCGCCGGGATAAACGCCGTAAGCTTCGGTTTCGTAACTAAGCTGTACAATCATTCTCCAGCTTGGGCCATGATCGCCGCTGGCCGCATTTATAATATTTCGTCCTCCTCCAATAGGTAAATGCAGCCTGCTGAGCGCCGGCAGTTTTAGCAAATGTCTTACACCCGTATCTTTGAATTTACCCCATGCAAGACGACCTTCACCATCTGCCTGCTTCAAATCTTTATAAGCCGTCTTAAAGGCTCTCAACACAATATCCTGTAGCGTTTCAACCGTGGGAGTACTGATGTCGTCTACAAATTTGTAATTGCTGTCTTTGATCAAAGCTTCGAGTAAAGTGCTTTCATCAGGCCATTGCAAGGGCAGGTCTGTTTGTGCAAATTCATCTTTAAAAACTTCCGTTTCAAGATTGTCCCACCATAGCTTAAATACTGTCGGGCCTTCTTCATTTATATCGCTTCTAAGATTCCAGTTTTTGAATTTGTTAAGGTAATTTACTTCGTCTGCTGTCAGTTTGGACTGGTCAAGGTATTTCAACAAAACCGGGCGTGCCTCTTCAGCAAAAATGTTATAATTGTCTGTTTGTAACCGCTGCATGTCTTCAGCCGTTATATTCGACATACCGCCAAGGTTTCTGTTGATGTTTTTACCACGGTATACAACCGCTTCACCGGCGAGATAATATGGATACGTTTCGTCAGTTACCAATTGATTGGCGCTGCTTACAAAACCTCTGGCAGGATTAACAATAGTTGGATTTTCTTTTGATGGAATGAAACCCTGCCACCGGTAACTGCTGTCAATGCCTGGCATCAGAAAGTCGCCTTGTCTTCTCCATTTTGCGGGAAACTGTCCCTGCTCGCGGATAGCTATATCACCTTTTTTACTTGCAAAAACAAAGTTCTGTCCCGGAGTTTGATAGGTGGTAATGGCTCTTATATAATCGTAATAATTTTTAGCTCGGTTCAGTTTATTGAAGGTCAGCAGCTCGTTACTTGCATCATGCGCTTTCCAGCGAAGGGCATAGTACTTTCCGTCTTTTAATACATCAGGATAATTTTTGTCGAACATTACCGGGCCAAAAACGGTCATGGCAATTGTTTCTGTAACGTCAGGCTGTTCTTTCACTTTTATAACTTCATTTCTAAAAGTTGCTTTTATCCATTTGCCGTTGTACAGGTATTCTTCCATGGAGTTATCTCTAAACTGTATTTCATAGTAATCTTTCACGTCTCTTCCGGCATTGGTTACACCCCAGGCGCAACTGTCGTTAAAACCAATGATAATAGAAGGCGCACCGGGAAAACTAACTCCATAAGTAT
>CAXUMK010000021.1:15834-28541 GCA_964251885.1 uncultured Segetibacter sp.
TGAGATCTGCATCTCGTACCAGAGAGATGGCAGGTTTAATCCAAGATGAGGATCGTTGCAAAGAATGGGTGCACCGCTTTTGGTTTTGCTTCCCGCAACTGCCCAGTTATTGCTGCCGTTATTCTTATTAGGTTTAAAAATGGTAGCTGCTTCAACAGAGTCGGCTGCGTGAAAATAAACGGAATCAGCATTGAATGGCTTTTTTGGAATAATGGATGGCGGTGCAAACAAAGTTCCTTTTGGTATGATCGGGTCTAAACTGTCCTGCGTTATCGGATAGAGTTTCTCCATATCAGCAGCAGAAAAAATCCTTTTAGCATTTGTCATTTCAAAATCATTGTCGCCGCCTGCCAGGTCGTAAGACATATACTTTAAGAACAACTGCGTCTTCAGGTTCGTCCATTGCTCAGGCTTATAGTTGAGCAGCTTATATTCAAAAGGAATTTGATTTGGTTTCAGCGCTGAGATGTACGCATTCACTCCTGCCGTATAAGCATCTGTTTCATTTTTGGTTATCGGGTTTGCTTCCAGCGTTTTTAACGATTGTTCTGCGCCGTATACCATTCCCAAACGCCTGAAGAAGCGGTCTATTTTTAAAAAATTTGTTCCTCCGCTTGTTTCGCCCATAATCTCACTCAACCTTCCTGCGGCGGCATGCGTCTGAAACTCCATTTGCCAAAGCCTAAACTTTGCATGCAGGTATCCCTGTACAAAATAGGCATCGTTTTCCTTTTCGGCATATACATGGGGCACAAGCCGGTCATCGAAATAAACATCTACTTTGCCTTCAAGATTTGGAAATGTAAGTGAGGCATTAAAGTTTTCGTCAGCAGGTTCTGCGTTCTGCCAAAAACCTTGCTGCGGACTTAGAAAAGCGCCAATACAAGGCGTCTTACTTCCACCAACCGGCAAAGGAGTATTTAGCACGACAATTAAAGCAACTGTTATGATTGCAGAAATAATAAAAGGCACAATCCTCATAAGTAAACAATAAGAGTCGAAAGTACATTTTTTAAAAGAGAAAGTCTATAAGGCAGGTAATAAAAATCCATTTGAAATTCACTCATTGTTCACTTTAAATGAACAGGCTGCCCGGTATTCTCAACTAAAAACCGGGAACCTTTTTTGGCAGCAGAAATTAGAAAACAAGTATTTCAGCATATTAAATTCAATGCAGAAAGCAAAGGCATCTATATCGACTCTGTTAACGGATATTCTGAACATGCACACTGCTTGATCTCATTAGAAAAAGAGCAAAGCATTGCCGGGGTCGCCCAACTAATAAAAGGAGAATCGTCACATTGGATTAATCAAAACAAGTTGACGAAAGGCAAATTTATTTGGCAGGACGATTATTGGGCAGTCAGTATTAGCGAAAGCCACGTAAAGGCAGTGAGAAACTATATTTTTAACCAGGAAAAGCACGATTCCAAAAAAACCTTTAAAGAAGAGGTGGATTTGTTTATAAAAAAATATGGCTGGCAGTTTATATCAGTTAGCTAAAGCCAATGGGAAATAATCACTTCCAGTCTGCTTTAGCAGACTGATTACAACAATATTAAACCTCTTCTAATATCACCTTCTTTTTCCCCACTTGCAACTCATACTCAACTCCAACCTTCAATGCATAATTCTCTCTCGTATGGCCTACCGGAAATTGAAAGCAAACAGGGTATTCATACTCTTTTACAACATCATAAATTGTTTCGTAAATATCTTTGCCAAAAGGTATAGTTGTGTCCTTCATTTCGGTAAAAGTTCCTATAATTAATCCTGCCAGTTTATTCAGTTTGCCACTTCGTTTCAATTGGTACAACATCCTGTCTGTGTTATAAATGTATTCTCCTACATCTTCTATAAAAAGGATTTTCCCTGATGTATTTATATCTGATGGAGTTCCGGTAAGATGACTTAGTAGTGATAAATTTCCTCCAACCAATTTACCTGAAGCAGTGCCTGACTTGTTGTAATCATTTACCTGGCAAACATACTTAGCCTTTTGGCCTACAAGGGCCTGCTTTAAAGATTGTACGTATTTGTTTTTGTATTCATCATCGTTGAAAGCAGCAGCCATAGGCGAATGAAGCGATGCAATTTTAAAACGATTAAAGATGTGAGAATGTAAAACGGTAACATCGCTGTAGCCTATAATCCACTTTGGTTTTTTTTTGAACTTTTTAAAATTCAATTGATCAATAATTCTTCCCACACCATAACCTCCCCTTGCACATAAGACAGATTGAACAGAATCATCATCCAGCATCTGCTGTAAATCTTCAAGGCGTTGATCGTCGGTGCCTGAGAAATAATGATACTGGCTTCCGATCGTATTACCTGCTTTTACTTTATAACCCCATTCAGTTAGCACAGACATACAGGTTTGTAATTTCTCTGCGGGCATATAACCGGCAGGACAAACAATGCCAATAGTATCGCCTTCTTTTAAGTAAGGAGGAATAGTCGTCATACCGCAATGATAATGAAAACTTATTGGTAAAGAAGCAAGGGATGGGAAAAGATTAAGATGGTAACATAAATTGTATTTTGCGTTCTTATTTAAGTTAGTTTAAAAAGAAAAAAGAATGATTTTATCGGATGAACGCATACTGGAAGAAATCAATAAGGGAACCATCAAAATTGTCCCTTATGACAGAGAGTGCCTGGGAAGCAATAGCTACGATGTGCATTTGGGCAAGTGGCTTGCGACTTATACAGATGCTGTACTCGATGCAAAAAAGCACAATACGATTGAGTATTTCGAGATACCGGAAGAAGGCTTTGTTTTAGAGCCGCAGCACTTTTATTTGGGTGTAACAGACGAGTATACCGAAACGCATGCACACGTTCCTTTTTTGGAAGGGAAGTCGTCGACAGGCCGCCTGGGAATTGATATACATGCAACTGCAGGTAAAGGTGACGTAGGCTTTTGCGGCAACTGGACACTCGAAATATCATGCAAACAACCTGTTCGCATTTACAAAGGGATGCCAATAGGGCAATTGATTTATTTTCCGGTCGAGGGAGAAGTGCAGGTAAAATATAACAGTAAAGCAAACGCAAAATACAGCGGTCAGCCCAATAAGCCAATTGAAAGCATGATGTGGAAGAATGAGTTTTAAAAAAGCCGGTTATAGAAATAACCGGCTTATACAAACTACTAATGCTTATGAGAGAGTTTAATGAATTAATGTGTTTCTTTATCAACTTTGCCCCATTCAATATTCTGCCTACTGCTCAGTAACAGGTAAAGGAAATTGAGTCCATACATCATCGCCCGGCCTGTCTAAAGGCAGTTCATTTAAACGGTTGTAACGGCGCAGATCAACCCAGCGATGGCCTTCATAAAACAGCGAATATCTTCTTTGCTTCAGCATTTCAGTTATTAAAGCAGCCTGGGTTTGAGCGCCGCTATAATTGGCAAGCTGATGCCCTTTTCTAATGACGTTGATGGCTTTTATCCCCTCACTTACATTATTTAATTGAATATTGGCTTCGGCATAAATGAGTATCAATTCTTCATTTCTTATAATGGGCACAGGCGCGGTGCTCGATGTATACACCCATACATCCCTGTTGCTTGCCAGGCCGTTTAGCGATGCAGTGATGGTGCGAAGTGTAGCTTTATTTATCCGGTCGTCGCCGGGTTCTATGTCTGCAGCATACGACGGGTGTGCCGGTCTTATTTCACCGTTTTGGTTTTGCGGAATAAACACGGGGTTCAACTGATCTCCCGAACCGGTTCCAAAAACATGATTGACACCTACGTAAAAATCTTTGGTTAAATCAAAAAAAGATTGCCCTAAATCAGTCAAAGCACCCTGCCAGTTTTGCTGATAAACGGCTACTCTCGCTGCAAGAGCACGGTTAAACTTAATCAACCCGGCTGCATCACTAAAGGTGGAAAACCCAGCCAAAGGAAAGGCAACAGATGCGCCACCCAAATCAGTTGCAGCCGAATCAAGCAGTGAAGCAATGGCTGTAAGGCCACCAGCATAATTTACAAAAGGTCCAAGGTTATTGGGGTCAGCAACATTTATTCTTATGCCGTTTGAATCGGTCAAATTCAGGTTCATCAAAAGCTGGTAAGCTTTTATGGTTTTCGCAAAACCGGTGTAACCTTTCCTCTCCTGGTCGCTTATGAGCGTAGAGTTGGTGGCGGCCTGTATAAGAACATTGCAGTTTTTTACAACCCGGTACCTGGCTGCCCATGGATTTGTAATATAGAAATTACTGTTGCTCAGGGTGGCGTTGTTTGCGCCGAGCAGGTCGGTAACGTAGCGTGGTTCAGCATTCGAAAAACGATATCCTTCCCGTCCGATTGTGCCAACATCGTCGAGGTATAAATTAAGCTGGTTGCGCATGCCGGCCTCGGTACCACTGACAAGATTATTCAGATCACTTTTAGAAGCATTCTGTAAAAAATCCTCAACAGTGGCATTATTCAAATTGCCATAGTCTTTTTTACATGATGCAAAAAAGACACTCAGGCAAAACACAAAGAGAGTTGTTATCAAGAGATTTCTTTTCATAATAGTATTTGTAGTTAGTTAGGAGTAGGGAGTTTGGAGTTAGGAGTTAGGAGTAGGGAGTTAAGAGTTATTAGTTAGGAGTTTTGGTTACCGGCATTTGTTTTTCATAGCATCATCGTTGCGTCGCATTTCGTTCGTCGGCAAATCATTTTGCATCTTTTTTCAAGTTTTGCTATAAGAATAAGCGCTTTACTTCTCATTCTTAACATTTAGATTAATAAGAACAATTTGATAAGTTGCTGAATAAAGAGAAGAAAGTACAAGAGTGCGACGCAAGTAAAGCCTCATAGTACTTCCGCTCTGGTTCAAAATGCTTTCAATAATACTTTTCATCCGCTTGTCTTTAAGTCCCTTTAGGGATTTAGGGTTATTCTCCGCTTGTCTTTTAAAGTCCCTTAAGGGATTTAGGTTTAAGCCTCCTTTAGGGGTTTGGGGGGTTCTACAGATCAATTGATACATGAAAGTTTGCACGTTTGGTAGCAGGGTAAGGGTCTACATCTACACCCGATGAAAAGCCGGTACCAAAGTTCGAAACCTCGGGATCGTAAGATGTATACTTCGTAATGGTTACATAATTATTGAGCGATACGCCTACCCTTATTCCTTTAATATAATTGACAGGAAGCCTGGTGAAAGAATAATACAAGCCTATTTCGCGCAACCGTAAGTAACTGGAGGTTTGGACAAACTCATGCGCATCAGAACCCACTTTTGTAATACGATAAACGCCATCGGGTAAACCGGCCTTATTGGTCACCTTATCATAATCGGCGCTTGTACCGCCGAAGTCATTTTCAAGAGTTGTTAAGTTTACATTCTGGCCGCCCTGTTTCCAGTGAATGAGAAAACGCAGGCTTAGCTTGTTGAAAAAAGTAATCTCGTTGTAGGTATTCATTTGAAAGGTTGGTTCAGCATTTCCCAATACGCCTATGCCTTGCCCGTTGAGCCCCACAATTTGCGTAGCAGATTTTCCCTGCTCAATCTGGAACGAACCCAATACATAACCGAAAGAACCTTGCGGAATGGGAGGGATAGTGAGTTTGGTAACGAGCGACCGGTTGAGCCAGAAGTTAACTGAAGTATTCCAGGTTATGTTTCGGGATTGAACGGGTCTTGCATTCATGCCCAGTTCTACGCCCCTGTTTCTCAGGTTTCCTGCATTGACCCATTTGGTTGAATAGCCCGAAGAAGCAGGTAAACTGCTAAGCATTAAAAAGTCGTTGATAGTCTTGTTGTAGTAGGTCAGTTCAAAGCCTAAGCGTCCTTTTAAAACGCTGAAATCCAATCCTGTTTCAAACTCGGTTTGTCTTTCGGGTTTTATAGTAGCTTGCCCTTGCTGCGTATTCACGATTACGCCGGGAAAACCGGTTATGTTAGATACCACCAGCGAAGTGAATTTGCTTCCATAGGCGGGAACATTATTGGCCTGTCCATAAGCTGCACGCAATTTTATATTTTCAAAAAAGCCTTCTTTTAGTAAGCCCATTTTGGTTAGATTCCAGGAGATGCCCGCTTTGGGATAAGTATAAAATTTACCTGCATCTCCGTTATTGCTCGATCTGTCAAAACGTACTCCTGCAGTTAACGAAACGGCATCGGCAATGTTGGCTTCTTCCTGTACAAAAATGCCTGTATTCTGAAATTTCGTTCTCAGTTGTGTAGCGTTCAAAGCACCTGCCTGGTCTACATTCGATTGCCCTGAAATGATTTGCGTAGCTATATTCAGTAAGTTATTATAATCACCCGTTTCCTGGGTAAGACCTGCTGAAGTGGTAAGCGATAATTTATCAGAAGGTGTTAAGGTATTTACCAAAGAAAGAATGTAATTGGTACTTAGATTTTTGGTAAATCCCTGGATGGATGTTCCTTTATTAACCGCCTGAAACTGCAGGATACTCGGAAACAATACACTTGTCTGAAGGTCATAAAAATCAAATCCGCCTCTTGCAATAAACCGGGTATTGCTTGAAGCGTTTTTCTGCAAAACAGCATCCAGGTTTATTCCTGTAATGAAACGGTTTACCGACTCATTGTTTTTCATCAGGGCAATCGTTTGCAAAGGATTGGCAGCAGCAAAAGGATTATTTGGATAATTTCCTGCGGCATCAGGATGCAACTGCGCAAAGCCGGGCGTAGAAGAGAGCGCAATACCATTGGTTATGCCGGCATTGTCATTGCCAAATAATCCCCGGTCAGCAGAAGAATTGATATAGTTGGTACTGATACCGAGTTTGATGTTATCGGTAATCCGGTGGTCGATATTGAGCCGCATGCTTGTATTTCGATAACCTGTATTCTTCACTATTCCGCCTTCATCTTTTTGTGCGACCGAGAAATAAAAACCCGTTTTTTCGCTGCCGCCACTAATGCTTAACACTGTATTTCTTAAAAAGCCGGTATTGCCGTAAATCTCTTTTTCATAATCATAAATATGTCCTGCAGACTGCGCATCTAAAAACTGCTGGCGCAGTGCCGCACTTGTAGCGCTGTCACGCGACAGGCTTGCTGCCCTGTCTGCTGTAAACTTGCGAACGCCCAACAGCTTTCTTGCAGTACCAATACCAAGATCTTGCGAAACGGTGATCCTTGTTTTGCCTTGCCTGCCTCTTTTAGTAGTAATGATGATCACTCCGGCGGCCGCTTTAGAACCATAGACTGCAGCAGCGGAAGCGCCTTTGAGTATTTCAATATTTTCAATGTCTTCTGCACGTAAATCGGCTATTCGGCTCGAAGGATTATCCTGGTTAGATGTAGTTGCACCATTGGCCAGAGCTGAGGTAACCACATTTAATCCTGCGGAAGTGGAACCGTTATCTACATACACTCCGTCCACCACATACAAGGGCTGAGTGTTGCCATATACAGACGTAACACCACGTAGCTTTACTGAAATGCCGCCGCCGGGAGCTCCCGAGTTAGCATTGATGTAAGCGCCGGAAATTTTTCCTTCGAGTGCAGCATCAAAAGTTTGTGCCGGAGAAGTTCCGTTTAATTCTTTAGAGGAAATAGTGGCGACAGCATTTGCAAGGTTTCTTCTTTTAATAGTTGTAGCCAAACCGGTTACAATCACTTCATCCAGTTTTGCAACGTCTTCTTCCAGTCTTATTTTTAAGTTAGAAGCCACTTTTATCGTTTGTGTTTTAAAACCTGTAGCACTAACGACTATAAAAGCATCGGGTGAAACGGTTAAACTAAAATTTCCATTTGCATCAGTGGCCAATGATGTGTTTGAGTTTTTTACAGAAACAGTAGCGGATGGAATAGGTAAACCTTTTACTTCGGTTACCTGTCCTGCTACCGTTATGTTTTGTGCCGAAAGTAAAACAGGAAGGAAGAGCAGGCTTAGCCAGGCTGTTAGAAATAAAAATCTTTTTTTCATTGTTGAGTTTTGGTTTAAAGGGAAAAGTTGAGAGCGGTATTTTTATAAGCAGTTTTTTAAAATCTGTATTGTTTACAGCCGATTATAGAACCGGTTGTTTAGCTGAATAAATGTGTTTTCCATAGCCGTTTGCCGCTACCTGCCTTGCCCGTGGCGGATAGGTAGAAAGGTCGACAGGAGTGGTTGCTGCAAGGCCATCAACATAACGGTTGAACATGCAGAAAGCCGCAGCGATCAACACGGTGTCGTGAATGTCTTTATCAGTCGCACCCAGATTTTTGGCAGTATCAATCTGTTGCTGCGTTACATACTTTCCTCCTTTCTGTACGCTGCCTGCAATGGAAAGCAATGCTTTTAGTTTATCAGAAACAGGAGCCGATTCATACTCTTTCTTCACCTGATCTACGAGATCATTGTCGCCGTCTAAATATTCGCAGGCAATCGCGCCATGTGAATGCTGGCAATAAAAACAGTCGTTCAGGTAAGAAACACGGGTGGCGATCAATTCTCTTTCAGCCATGCTTAATCCTTCGTCAGAGCGCAGAATAGTGTTGGCTAACTCACCCATTGGCACCGCCGTCTCCGGACGAAAAGCCATGAGGGCGCGAATGCCGGGAAGATTTTTATCTACATCTATATGTGGCATATTCTTGTTTTTTTAAAATGAATAAACAGGTTTTTGGGAAAGCTTTTCTTCCGCTAGTTTGGTCCCTTCAATTCGTGATCTTATTTTTTCAAACGCAGTATCTCTCGACGTGGAAAGGTCGTCGGCAAAAGGTGAAAAGCCACAATCATCTGTTGTTCCAAGCTGATCGGGCGAAATAAATTCTGCTGCTTCGAGGATAGTGTCACAAACTTCTTCAGGGGTTTCCACACGCGGGTCAAGCACGTTGATAACGCCAAGAAACGCACGTTGAGAAGGACGCAGGTTTTCTTTGATAACTGACAGCACCGAACGTTTGTCTTTTTCACCTGCATACTCGAGGTAAAAATTTCCGGCATTTAATTCAAACAACGAAGGCAGCAGCTCATCATAGCTAATGTCGGCACTGTGCGCAGAATCCTTATCGCCGCCGGGGCAGGAATGGATGCCAATTTTTTTTCTTTCTTCTTCTGTAAAGCGCGACAGCACTCTGTTATGTAGGTCAATAAAAGTTTTTAGCAATCCTTTACCGGGGTCAAGTTTCAGAGACAGCCGGGCTTCGGTAAAATCGATCTGCACACTGTATGCACCGCTTTTCAAACACTTTCTGATGTCTGCTTCAGCTTCGTTAACTATATCATTTATAAACTGCTCATGCGGGTATGCGGCAATGCCTTCCTGCGGGTACAATAAGCTGATGGCAGAAACGGCAATCACCGCCTGTTTTACAGGCAGGTGGGTAAGCTGCTTTGCTTTGGTAAGATAAGAAGCAGCATACGTTTGATAGTGAAAAGGACCCGATGTTATTTTTGGCAATTGCCTGGTGTGACCATCTGCAAAAGGAATGACCACACCATCCGGCGCAAGATTTTGTAGCCCGCTAATAGGATAGGTAACAAAGCTGGGTTTGGTCTGTTCCCCGTCGGTGATTACAGGCGAACCTGTTTCTGCAAAACGGTAAATCGTATCTGTCAACGCTTCATCATATAACGCCGACAGTTCGCCTTCCTTTATTCGCTGCTGCGAAAAAGCCTGTATTCCCTCCAGCAAATATTGCGGACGGGGAATGCTTCCAATAGGTTCAGTTAATATCTTCATAGTAGTGAATTGAGTGTTTTTTAAAATGCTTTTTATTTATTCAGGTTCATGTTTGCATAACCATCTTCTGCCCGCATTTTGGCTCGTTCAACATATAAATTCCTGTCTTGCGGCGCCCACGTATTTAATCCGTCGACATAGCGGTTAAACATGCAGAAGGCGGCAGCAATTAAAACAGTATCGTGTATCTCTTTGTCGGTCGCTCCCAAATCTTTTGCATGCTCAATTTGTTGCGGCGTTACATTTTTTCCACCTTTTTGCACGCTGCCTGCTATGGTTAATAATGCTTTTAGTTTGTCAGAGATAGGGGCAGACTGATAATCGTTTTTAATTGCATCAATAAAGGGCATATCGCATTCAAAATAGTGCTGTGCAAGTGCGCCGTGTACATTCTGGCAAAAGAAGCAATCGTTTTGAGATGACACATAAGCGCCGATCATTTCTCTTTCACCCCGCGACAATGTATTGTTGTCGTCGTGCAGTAATATTTCTGCCAGTTCATTTAACGCTCTGCCCGTTTCAGGGCTATATGCCATCGGCCCTCTGATGCCCGGCAAGTCGTTTTGTAAATCAATAAAAGCCATAGATAAACCCCCGCTCCCCGAAGGAGTAAAGCCTGCGGGGACAGGTTTTTAAGTTAAAAATTTATTTGGTGCCGTATTAGCTCCCCTTCAGGGGCGGGGGGCATATCCTTTTTCTGCCATTCTCTTACCCATTTCTTCATACTCTTTTGCGTCGGTCGGAGTAAAGCTTGCCAGCCCATCCACATACCGGTTGTACATGCTGAAGGCTGCCGCAATTAAAACCGTATCGTGTATTTCCCGGTCATCAGCGCTGAGCTTTCGTGCAGCTTCGATGTCTTCGGGCAAGACTTCAGTACCTAATATTTGTACTTTGCCGGCAACGTGCAACAGGGCTTTCAGCTTATCGCTTACGTGTGAGTGCTGCATATCTTTTAGTACATCATCCACGGTATTTTTATCATCGCCATATAATTCACGCGAAGCGGCTGCATGACTCATCATGCAAAACATTGTGTGATTACGCTTAGATACATAAGCAGCAATTAATTCCCGTTCTGCTTCGCTTAAAGGCGAATCGCCTCTTAATAGAACCTGTGCAAGCTCGTATAACGGCTTGCCTGTTTCAGGTCTGAACATTACCAAACTTCTTATTCCCGGAACACCTTCCGGAACCTGTATGTGTGCCATAAGCCCTAACCCTAAAAGGGGATTTATAGAGTGAAAAAATGAATTTTAGTATTACTTGTTTTGCATTGTCAGAATGCTTTTGTTATGCTCTTTTAACTATCTCTTTTTGGTTACGTGCATTTGTTTTTTATAGCATCATCGTTGCGTCGCATTACGTTCACCGGCAAACCTTTGGGCAACTTTGTTTGTGTTGTATTGTTATATTGTTATATTGCCAGTTCCCTATTTTATCTTAAGCCACCAATGCCTCATGGCCTCATAGTCTCATTGACTTATTGCCTCCCGCCTCACTCCCTTATTGCCCAAGCTGCCTCACTCCCTTATTGACTTATTGACTATTGCCTCTCACTGCCTTCTTCGTTGCTCAATAAAGAATCTACAAGCACAAGTGAGTGACACAACGATGCTGAGGAACGTTACTTCTGCCGGTAACCAAAGAATTATCTTCTATAAAATGTAGAACCTTCTTTTCCAAAAAAAGTGGTAACCAAACCAATAACAAACACAAAGGAAAAAATGAAGACAGCATTGCCATATCCACCCAAAAAACTAACGAGCGCACCAATAAAAAATACCACAGTTGCTGTAAACAATCTACCTATATTAAAGCAAAAGCCTGTTGCAGAAGCCCTGATGCCGGTAGGAAATAAGGATGGAATATAGACAGATAGTGCACCCTGGCTTATTCCAAAGAAAAAGGCCAGTATACCCATTTCAATAAAGATCGCGGCAGATACGGATGTATTGGATTTGAATACCATAAACGTCATGATAAAGCTCGCGGCAAAACACATCATCATTGTTTTGCGCAAGCCGATAGCATTGGCGATCCATCCTGATACAATACTTCCTCCCAAACCTGAAACAGCAAGTACCATCATGGTTAAACCACGCAGATTTTTTGCCCTTGCAGCACTGCCGGTGATACTTTCTATAAATGTAGGCGCCCATGAAAAAACGGCCCATAAACCAATCAGCATGGCGCCAAATATTAGAGACCCGGTAAACAGGTTTTTCTTATAACCTGGCGCAAAAAGTTTGGTATCAGAATGATTTGTTTCGGCAGATAATCGTTTGTTACTTTTCCAGTTTTCAGATTCGTGCAAGGTGAACACAGCAATTATAGCCGCTGCTATGGGAACAATCCCCGTTAAGAATGCATTGTGCCAATCGGTGAGTAAATTGTTTAAAGCGCCGGAAACAATAAACCCAACCGGCATAGCGGCTGATACAATACCAAGCGCTACCGCTTTTTTCTTTTCGGGCCATACTTCGGCTATCAATATGTTGGTAGTTAATATAACACCGCCAACGCCAAAACCTGTAAAAAATCTGTAAAAGCCAACCATTAACCACGAATTTGTAAACGCCGTAAGTACAGTAAAGAGGCCATAGAAAGCGGTAGATAATATAACGGCTTTTGATCGACCTATTTTATCGCAAATAAAACCCCATGCAAACCCGCCGAACATACTGCCAAATATAAAAATGGAATTGATATAAGCGCCTACATTATTCATCTTTACATCGCTTACATTGCCCAGCAGGTTTTTGACCACTACGGGCAAATACACCGACATAAGCATGGAGGTAATACCGCAAAACATGATGCTGGCAAAACATATTATAAACGCGGCGGTAAGGCCTTCATTTACTCTGGAAGAAGAACCTTGCACTGCTGAAAATGACTGTTGCTTATTCACAGAAATAGTTTCCATTATACTGCAGTTTGTTTTTTAAGATGATCATAACCTTGTGGCAAACGGGTGTAACCATGATCGACGAGGCGGTTTGCCAGCATATTGAAGTAACCAGGTTCGGCGGGCATTGCAGTGGCAAGTCCGTCG
>CAXUMK010000021.1:28551-38022 GCA_964251885.1 uncultured Segetibacter sp.
CGCTTCGAGTAAACTCAGTAGGAGGATACCGGTTAGAAACAATGACGCGTTTTCATGCAGGGTTGGGTAGAGACGCCGGCGTTGGGTTAGCCGCCGAATAACCGTGCTCGGCTACCAGTGCGGCCCGTTGCCGAAACAGGGCCGGATCATGGGGCGTCCAGGTAGCCAGTCCGTCGACGTAGCGGTTGTAAAGACAAAACAAAGCGGCGATCAAAACTGTGTCATGGATTTCTATATCGGTTGCGCCTTCTTCTTTTGCCTTTTGAATGGCTTCGGCAGTTACGCTTTTACCGCTTTCTCTTACCATAGACGCAATCGTTAACAGCGCTTTCATTTTATCGCTTACAGGTGCAGCGCTGATGTCTTGTTTTACTTTGTATGCTGTTTCTGTATCACCCACTAAAAGGTCTGCTGCGGCTGTATGCGCTGTTGTACAGAATGTGCATTTGTTGCCGCTTGATACTACAGTTGCGATCAACTCACGTTCGCCTTCTGTAAGTGTGGAAGGCCCTCTCAGTAATACCTGGGTTAGATCGCGAATGGGCTGGGCGGAATCTTTTCTATATTCGAGCAGGCCGGTAATACCGGGCAAATGCTCTTCCAATGGAATGTAAGGCATGAATGGTTTTTAAAATGGCAGGAATGATTAAAGCAGTTATGAGCATTACTAATTAATAATGCAATACCGGCTCGTTTAGACATTGATAGAAGAAAGCAAATTTTTTCTATCAGTAAATAATGTTGAAGAAATAATTAAACCAATTCAGGAGGTTGCTCGGGAGAAGAATGAGGCGAAGAAGATAAGGACATCTTATGGTTTGAAAAGCTGTGCGAAGTTTGTTCTGCAAATAGAACAGCAGCATATTTATCATCCAACTGGTCGTACTCACTCAAAATATTTTTAAAGGAACTGCCTTTAGAGTTTTCCTGTTTTTTTGAACCTGTATTTTGAGCTACATTATTCACCTCTTTATTAAAATCTTCTTTCTGTTTTTTCAGGCTCATTTTGTTGTAATCGGGTAAGCATTTAAGAACAAGGCTGCCGTTCTCAATCTTACGCTTTACGTACCTGTATATTTTTCCGCTTACGGTTATCTCACCATCAACACGTTGAAAAGAGACCTGGTCATTTTGATACGGAAGAGAAAGAGGAATTTTTATGGTAATCAACTCCGATTCATTGTACAGGTTATTATCGAGAGAAGCTTCTAATTGTACATCTGACTTCTGCTGAGCAACGAAGAACATGATCCTGTAACCTATGATATTCAACAGGAACAGAGTGAAAAAAAATATGGCAGTTAGTTTTTTCAAAATCACTGCCAATATACAAATTTCTTTTTCTCACTAAATAAATTAATAAAAATAAATTCCGATCATTATTACAATTGCTCAGGGGTATCAATTGCGAACATAAAAGATCAGGTAGATTAAGCAGCAAAATGAAAGGATGAAAGCGTTCGCTTCATAGATAAAAAAAGGAAAGGATTAATTCAAATGATGTTATAAAGGCTTGTTGAAGGTGCTATATTTTTTATGCTTATTGGTCGTTTTCTTAATTTCCTGAGGCATGAAAGAAGGGATGTGGATAGGCTATAAAATAAAAAAAGGGCCAGGATAGAAATCCAGCCCCGTTTTAATCCAATATTCTATGAAAAACCAAATACATAGATGGTGCAAGGGAGAATATGGTTGCAGAATGGCGAAACATAATTTTTCTAATGCTATTTGTAAATAAAGCTGTTGAACAGAATAACTTTCGGAGAGGAACCTTTAGGGATGGTATAAAAACAAAAAGGGCCAGGATAGAAATCCAGCCCCGTTTTAATCCAATATTCTATGAAAAACCACTTATATAGAGCATTGTCGTAAACATTAGGTTGCAAGCTTTCAATAAATCTGCTGCTCTTTTGACTCGCATAATTTGTACCTCTGTACATTTACCGCAAATTGTTTTCATGCCGAATAAAATACTGATAGCTGTTACCGGCGCAAGTGGCGCTATTTACCCTAAACTTTTAATAGATAAATTAGTAAGTATACAAAATCAATGGGAAGAACTAAGCGTAGTGATGAGCGCAAATGCAAAAGAAATCTGGAAAACAGAATTAGGTAATGAAGATTATAAAAATCTGCCGGTCAGGTTTTATGAGAAGAACGATTTTAATGCACCTTTTGCATCAGGCTCTGCCAAATACAACATCATGATTGTGTCGCCCTGCAGCATGGGCACTTTGTCGCGCATCGCCACAGGTATAAGCAACGATGTAATTACCAGGGCGGCAGACGTTATTCTGAAAGAAAGAAGAAGGCTTGTTTTAATGCTGCGCGAAACTCCTTATAGTCTTATTCATATCAAAAACATGGAGGCGGTTACGCTTGCCGGTGGAGTCATTTGCCCTGCAACTCCTTCATTTTACAGCCGGCCCGCAACCATAGAAGAGGTCGCTGCGACTGTCGTTGACCGGCTTATTGATCTTGTGGGATTAGATGTGTCTTCGTTTAGATGGGGAGGTAAGCAGAAAAACTAACACCTCCATTGCATTTCTCTCTATATTCTTTAGGCCGGGGCTAAAACAACCCAAACAACTGGGCATCTATTTTATTGATGATCTCGCCCATGTCTTCATCCTTTTCGGCAAATTTGTTCTGGTCAACGTTTATGATAAGCAGCGGCCCTTCGCGGTATCCGTCTATCCATTTGTTGTAATATTCATTCAGCTTCTTCAGGTAATCGAGGCGGATATTTTCTTCATACTCCCTTCCTCTCTTTTGTATCTGACCAACCAGCGTGGGCACCGATGCCTGCAGGTAAATCAGCAAATCGGGAGGCTTAACCATTGACTTCAATGTTTGAAAAAACTGGAAATAATTGTCATAATCTCTTTTGCTCATCAATCCCATGTCGTGCAGGTTTGGAGCAAAAATGTGAGCGTCTTCGTAAATCGTTCTGTCCTGCACAATTGTTTCGGTACCACGGTCGATTTCGAGCAACTGGTTAAGCCGGCTGTTTAAAAAGTATATCTGCAGGTTAAAGCTCCATCGCGGCATTTCATCATAAAAATCGTTGAGGTAAGGATTGTTTTCAACATCTTCAAACTGTGGGATCCACTTGTAATGTTTGCTAAGCGCTTCTGTCAGCGTGGTTTTGCCTGCACCAATATTGCCTGCTACTGCTATATGCTTTGGTTTTGTTGCTTTTGCCATTGGTAGTTATTGCCTGGAAGTTTGTAGGGTGAGTAAAGTACTGAAATTATAATGACAGTCCTATTAAAAGTAGTTGAGCCTCATACTTTGCCTTACAACTTCCATAGTTGCTTTGGCGCTTTTGCGTGCCTTTTCTGCACCTGTTTCCATAATTTGTTTCAGATATGTCTCATTGCCCAATATTGCTTCGACCTTTATGCGGATAGGAGCTATAAACTTTACCATATCTTCCGCTAACTGCTTTTTCATGTCGCCGTAGCGGATGTTGCAGTTGTTGTAATCGTGCCCGAATTTATCGATTACTTCCTGCTCAGAAACCAGCCGCATCAGCAGGAAAATGTTCTCAATATAATCGGGCTTTGCAGCATTTGGTTCTGCCGGACCGCTGTCTGTTTTGGCTTTCATCACTTTTTTACGGATCAGGTCATCGCTGTCAGCAAGGTATAACGTTGCCATCTGGTTCTCACTTTTGCTCATTTTACCTGATCCGTCGAGGCTGGGCACTTTTACCAGTTCTACATTGTAATTAAAAGCCTGGGGTTCGGGAAAAACGTCTCCGTAACGATGATTGAAACGATTGGCAAAATTTCTCGCCATTTCCAGATGCTGCTCCTGGTCTTTACCAACCGGAACCAATGACGCACGATGCAAAATAATATCAGCAGCTTGCAACACAGGATAAGTGAGCAAACCGGCATTGATGTTTTCGGGCTGTAAACGCACTTTATCTTTAAAGGTAGCTGTCTTTTCAAGCTCTCCTTTGTAAGCCAGCATATTCAGGTACAGGTATAGCTCCGATGTTTCATACACATGACTTTGGCAATACAGTGCTGCCTTTTCAGGGTCAAGACCACACGCAATATTCTCTGCCAGCACCCGGTGCACATTCGCTTTTAAATCTTTGGTATCGGGATGAGTGGTTAACGAATGCAGGTCGGCGACCATAAAGAAGCATTCAAATTCATCCTGCATGCGCACATAATTGCGGATAGCGCCGAAATAATTTCCGAGGTGCAAGTATCCTGTGGGTCGTATCCCACTCATTACAATTGGTTTCTTTTCTATCATAAAGACGGCGAAGATAAGGAATGGGGGAGACGTTATAAAACGGGGGAGGTTTTGGGAGTTGTTTGATTGATGTATTGTTTAATTGTTATTGTTTCGTATCCGCTTCTACTTTTCATTGACCTGGAGTTATACCCCGCCAATGCACCGTTGAATATTGCTTTTAAAAAAATTTCTAAAAAATATTTGCATAAATAAATATGTCAATGATTAAAGCTCTACATTTGTAGAGCTTTAATCATTGACATGATGAATTTATCAAAGTCGGAAGAACAACTTATGGAGATTATTTGGAAACATGAGAAAGTTTTTATGAAAGATTTGATCGAAAGTTATCCTGATCCTAAACCAGCCACCACCACAATTGCCACACTACTAAAAAGAATGCAGGATAAAGGCTTTGTTTCTTATTTAGCAGTTGGCAATCTGAGGCAATATTACCCTTTAGTAAAGAAATCAGATTATTTTGTAAAACACCTGAATGGGATTATAAAAGATTTCTTTAGTAATTCACCTTTCCAGTTTGCATCTTTTTTTACCAAGACGACAAATCTTACATCTCCTGAGTTGGAAGACTTAAAAAAGATTGTAGAACAGGAAATAAAAAGAAAGAAGAAATGACAACCTATATCTGCAAAGTAACTCTTTGCTCTGCCTTGTTGCTTCTACTATATAAAATTTTGTTTGAAGAACAAAAGATGCACGTATTCAACAGGTATTACCTCCTGGCAGGTTTAGTTTTATCCTTTGTATTTCCTATGATAACTTATGGTACTCCTAGTACAGTTTTACCTGTTATAGCCAATGCTTTTTTAAACAGTCGAATGCCTGCTAATATTCAAACTATACACCCTCTATACACGATAAACAACGTAAATTATGTAATTCCTGTTATTATAATCATCTATGTAGCAGTAGCGAGTATTCTTCTTATTCGATACCTGAAGAATATCAAAACTATTCTGCTTAAGCGCCATGACAATTTTAAAGTGCTATATGAAAATCAGAAAATTGTGTTGATAGCGGATGATGTAATTCCTCATAGCTTTTGGAACTGTATATTTTTGAACAGAGAAGATTATCTAAAGGGTAAAATTGAAAATGAAATATTATATCATGAACTATCACATGTTCAACAAAAACATTCATTTGATATTTTGCTAATTGAGTTTATACAAGTCATTTTTTGGTTTAATCCGTTTATGTTTTTGTATAAGAAAGCAATTCAATTAAATCATGAGTTTTTAGCAGACGAAGCTGTAGTCCGAAAATTTAAAGATGCCCAAACCTATCAATATGTACTGCTCAACCAGGTAAGTAAACAATCGGGCTCACCCATAACAAGTGCGTCAAATTATTTAATAACTAAAAAAAGATTAATCATGATGACTAAACCAGGATCATTTGTCCAATCACTCTGCCGCAAAGTTGCCGTTATTCCGGTTTTCGCTATATCAGTGTTATTGTTCGGCACTAAAACTTCTGCACAACAAAGCTCAAATGATCTGGATAGATCAATTAGGACAATGCTTGAACGGAATATAACTTTTCCTGAAAGCCTTTTTAAAGGACAAGATGGAATTGCATTAGTACACATATTTAACTCTAACGATTCAATAATAATTAAGTCGTTGTACTCTTCATATAAAGATTACAATTTTGGAATGGATAGAAACCTAACTGAAATTGCAAATCGAGGGGCAGTGGCGTTTAAACTTGGCAAGTCTGAGTTAATCGTTCCAGTGATATTTCATTATTTTGATAAAGTAAATCCAGACCCGGATTTAACCCTAAATCCGGAAGCAAAAAAGATTATAAAACAAATTGGGCGACAAATTGATGTTACTACACCTGTTATTATGATTGGGGGTCCCCGATAGTAGCAAATACTACTGGTTCTTACCAACTATTATTCAACTTTAATTCAGGTAGGAAAAGCTGTTTGAATATAAAAAAGCCGTCTTTAAAAAGACGGCTTTCATTCATTTAAAACTATTTTATTTCAACTTCATATCGCTGATAATAGATTGTATTTTATCAGCCAGTTGTTTTTCTGTTTCATCAAATTTTTCAGGGCTTTCAAGCTTTGTTTTTACACTGAAGTAAAACTTGATCTTTGGTTCTGTGCCACTTGGCCTTGCGGAAATTTTAGAACCGTCTTCCAAAATGAACTGCAGTACATTGCTCTTTGGCAACTCAATATCCCACACATCGCCCGACTGCAGGTTTTTACCTTTCTGTGTGTCGTAATCGAGCAACTGAACAACAGGCGATCCGATAATGGAAGCAGGCGGATTATCACGATAACCCTGCATCATCTCTGCAATTTCTGCGGCTCCGTGCATGCCTTTTTTGGTGATCGAAATAAGGCTTTCTTTGTAATATCCATACTGCACATATAAATCAACCAGCTTCTCAAACAAGCTGCGTCCCTTGTCCTTTTCATAAGCAGCCATCTCGCATAGCAATGCTACTGCCGAAATTGCATCTTTATCGCGTATTTTATCGCCTATCATCAGGCCATAGCTTTCTTCGCCGCCAATGATATAATTTTCTTTACCCAGCTTCTCTGTTATCAGTTCTGCGATCCATTTAAAACCGGTCAAAACATTGTAGCAGGTAACGCCATTTGCAGCAGCTACGTCATCAATAAGATAGGTGGTCACGATGGTTTTAATGACCATATCATTTGGCTGCGCAATTCCTTTTGCCTTCCTCGCTTCGATCATATAATTAAAAGCAAGAAGTGCAGTCTGGTTTCCATTCATTAAAACCCATTCGCCCTTTGTATTTTTTACGGCAATACCCACCCTGTCGCTGTCGGGGTCGGTGCCCAATAAAATATCAGCATCTATTTCCTTTGCTTTTTTCAACCCAATGCTCATCGCTTCGCTTTCCTCGGGGTTTGGATACACAACGGTCGGAAAGTTTCCGTCAGGCGTCGCCTGCTCCTGCACGATGGTTACATTGGTAAAACCAAAACGTTCAAGAACCTGCGGCATCAGTGTAATACCGGTTCCATGAATAGGCGTGTAAACAATTTTTAAATCCTTTTGCTTTTCAATTACATCAGGGTAAATGCTTAGGCTTTTTACCATATCAATAAATACATCATCCATTCCCTTTCCAAGTATTGAAATATTCTCTTCTCCTCCGCTAAACTGTACTTCATCCACGCTGCCGATGGCTTCTACTTCTGTAATTACGTTTTTATCGTGCGGAGGCACCAATTGCCCGCCGTCGTTCCAGTAGGCTTTGTAGCCATTGTACTCTTTAGGATTGTGTGAAGCGGTAAGAATAACACCTGCCTGGCAACCTAAATGACGGATAGTAAAAGACAGTTCGGGTGTTGGCCTCAAATCTTCAAACAGGTATACTTTTATGCCATTGGCTGCAAAAACATTCGCAGTCGTTTCGGCAAAAAGGCGGCTGTTGTTGCGGCAGTCATGCGCAATCGCCACTTTTATTTCCGCACTTCCATACACTTTTTTCAGGTAGTTGGCAAAGCCTTGTGTTGCCAGACCCACGGTATATTTATTCATACGGTTTGTGCCGACGCCCATTATTCCGCGAAGTCCGCCGGTACCAAATTCAAGACTGCGGTAAAACGACTCTGCAAGTTCATCAGGCGATGTTTCCTGCAAACGTTTTACTTCATCTTTGGTTGCCTGGTCATAATTGCCATTCAACCATACATTTACTTTTTCCAAAATAGCAGCGTCCATATTTTTTAGCTTTTAATTGAAAGAACATAATTATAATACCAGCTTTGGTAGCTCCGGTTAATCATCGTTGCGACACTCCGTTCGACGGTATCGCTAGTCTCAACTTCTCTGTAGCGGTAATTGCAGTAATCGTTAAGCGGCAATCGCAGGTAACCGTTTATCGCCGGTTTGCCTTTTGTTAATTCTCTGTCATCCGTCAACTGTCATCCGTCATCTGTCGTCTATTGTCCATCGTCCATCGTCCTTTTTCACACAGCAAGTTTAAGAAAATTTAACGATTAACAGGTTCAAAAGTAAAGCCTTACATATTTTTATCGCGTAGGTTTGAAAAATGAAGAACATGCTACCAACTAACCTTAAGGTCAGGATATATACTTTCATCCTTGCTTTTCTTCCTTTGTACCTGTCGGCCCAGGATTCGGTTTCGGTAAATATTCCTTCTCAAACAGCAGCAAAAGATACAGTTACCCCAAAAAATTTTCAAACATTTAATGGAAGCTATCCTGAACTTTCAAAAAGCCAGATCAGGAAAAGAACCAGGTTAATTGCTGCTTCTAATATTGTTGGTTATGGCAGTGTTATGGTTGGTCTTTACTCAGACTGGTACAGCAATTACCCGCAATCAAACTTTCATTTTTTTAACGACATAAAAGAATGGAAACAGGTAGATAAAGCCGGACATGCCTACAGCGCATATATCGAAAGCCTCGGAAGCGCTGAACTTTGGCGATGGACAGGAATGAACCGTACTGCACGTATATGGATCGGTGGATTAAGCGGAATAGCTTACCAATCGATTATTGAAGTGATGGATGGCTTTAGCAAAGAATGGGGCTTTAGTTGGGGCGACATGAGTGCAAATGTTTTTGGCAGCGGTTTGTTCATTAGCCAGGAACTGGCATGGAATGAGCAAAGGATCCACCTGAAATTCTCTTTTCACAATGTCAATTATGGAGATCCTTATTTGAATAAGCGGGCTGATGACATCTATGGAAGCAGTTGGACCGAGCGCATGATAAAAGATTACAACGGGCAAACTTACTGGCTGAGCGCTAACTTAAAATCTTTTGTGCCCGCCAGTAATTTGCCTTCATGGCTCAATGTGGCTGTGGGCTATGGAGCTGATGGTATGTTTGGAGCGGTGGAGAACTTCGGAAAAGATAAGTATGGAAATATCAACTTTGACCGGCGCGATATTTCGAGATACCGCCAGTATTATATTGCGCCTGATATTGATTTTTCAAAGATCAAAACCCGTCGTTTTTTAGTACGGCTTATGCTGACTGCATTAAATTCATTTAAATTTCCCACACCGTCTTTGGAGTATAATTCAAGAGGGAAGGTTATTTTTCACCTGATACATTTTTAGAAAAAAGTAAGGCATGCTTAGTGTAACTTCCTGCCTTTGTGCCTTTGTGGTTCAAAAAAAAGACGCACGAAGATTTACCGTACAAGTGAGTGACACAACAATGCT
>CAXUMK010000022.1:0-16314 GCA_964251885.1 uncultured Segetibacter sp.
TTGAATATTGAGCATTGAACATTTTCTTCTTAAATTATGACATTAACATAAGCCGCAGCTTATAAAACCAACATCTAAATATTCCCTTTTTTTAATTCCTTCACTGCAAAATCGGCAGCCCTTGCTGTCATTGCCATATAAGTTAATGATGGATTTACGCAAGATGCCGAGGTCATAAACGACCCGTCGGTTACAAATACATTTTTGCAATCCCATATTTGATTATTGCTGTTTAGTACCGATGTTTTAGGATCCCTGCCCATTCTTGCAGTGCCCATTTCGTGTATTCCCCAGCCCGGTTGGCATCCTTCATCATGACCTTTTACATTTTTAACACCAGCAGCCTCAAGCATTTCAACAGCATCAGCCACTATGTCTTTGCGCATGTTCTTTTCATTTTCCTTGAATTCAACATCAAATTCAAGCACCGGCATATTCCACTTATCTTTTTTATCTTTCGATAAAGAAATTTTATTATCATGATATGGCAGCATTTCACCAAATCCTCCCAGACCCATATTCCATTTACCGGGTTGACCCAATGCTTCTTTCAAATCAGCGCCGATACTTAATTCAGCTACCTGTCTTGACCAACCTTCGCGACTGGCTGACCCCTGGTATCCAAAACCGCGGAGATAATTTCGTTTTTCGTCGCCGGGAAGATTACGAAAGCGTGGTACATAAATACCATTAGGCCGGAAGCCTGAATAGTATTTATCTTCAAAGCCTTCCACGTCACCACTTGCACCCAATTTTAAATGATGATCCATGACGTTATGACCCAATTCTCCGCTGCTGCTTCCCAATCCATCAGGCCATATATTAGTGGCAGACCGCATTAATATCCAGGCAGAGTTAAAAGTAGAAGCACACACAAAAACTATTTTGCTGTTGTATTCAATGGCTTCGTTGGTTCTTGCATCAACTATTTTTACGCCTGTTGCCTTTTTAGTATCCTTATTGTAAACGATTTCTGTAACAATTGAAAAAGTGCGGAGGGTTAAATTACCTGTTGCATTGGCGGCAGGTAAAGTAGATGATTGTGTACTGAAATAGCCGCCGAAAGGACATCCGTTTGAACAAATATTTCTAAACTGACACGGAGATGGTCGTCCCGGGATTGTCTGCGTGAGATTGGCGGTACGGCCAATGATCATTGTTCTTTTATTATTATAGTGTTCTTTTATCCGCTTGGCAACCGTTTGCTCTACAATATTCATATCCATCGGAGGCAAATATTTACCATCAGGTAATTGTGGCAATCCCTCCTTTGATCCGCTAATACCCGCAAATGTTTCTGCATGATCGTACCACGGAGCAATATCTTTGTAGCGGATGGGCCAGTCGATAGCAATACCATCTTTAAGATTGGCTTCAAAATCAAGATCACTAAGGCGATAGCTTTGCCTGCCCCACATTAATGAACGCCCACCCGTATGATAGCCGCGAAACCATCCAAATGGTTTTGTTTCAACGTAAGGACTGTCTTTATCAACCGCCCAAAAAGAAAGATTACGTTCATTTAAAGGATAATCTCTTTTTAAAACCGGATAATCGTCAATCATTTGTTGTGTGCGGCCGCCCCGGTGCGGATACTCCCAGGCAGCCTTATTACTGTCCGCATAATCTTTTACATGCTCTATGTGATGACCACGTTCGAGCATCAAAACCTTTAGTCCTTTTTCTGTAAGCTCTTTCGCCGCCCAGCCGCCGCTGATACCAGAACCTACTACAATTGCGTCATAAGTGTTATCTGCCATAAAAAACCCTCCTAAATCCTCCCTGAAGGGACGACTTTACTTTTGTTTATTAAATGATTATTTAAATTTATTTTCAGCATTTCAATAGTCTGTCTTTATGTTCATGGTTCTACAAGTCCCCCTCCTGGGGATTTAGGGGGCTTTACACATCACAAATCTTTATTGCTTCCCGTAAAGAATCTAATTTGTCAGGATAGGTTGGCACAAATTCCTGTGCTACATAACCTTTATATCCGGTTTCTGCAATTGCTTTCATTACAGCCGGATAATACAATTCCTGGCTATTATTTATTTCATGCCTGCCAGGTATGCCACCTGTATGATAATGAGCAATGTACTGGTGATAATCCCTGATGTTTCTTATAATATCTCCTTCCTGTATTTGCATGTGGTAGATATCGAAAAGCAATTTGAAGTTTTCTGAACTTATTCGTTTACAAAGTTCTGCTCCCCATTCTACATGGTTACACATATAATCTTTATGATCAACCTTGCTGTTCAATAGTTCCATTACCATGATAACGCCGTTTTTCTCGGCCAAAGGCAACACTTTTTTCAGCGCTTCTATACAATTTTTCATACCTGTTTCATCATCCATACCACTGCGTGTGCCGCTAAAGCAGATAAGATTTTTATAACCTGCTTTTGCCATAACAGGAATTGTTTCAAGATATTCTTTTATAAGCTGTTCATGGTAAATGGGGTTATTTAACCCGTTAGATAAATTATTATTTCCTGCTGTGTAGCACATAGAACTGTAAATGCCATGCTGCTGCAGGGTAGGCCAGTCTTTTGGACCTACCAGATCAATAGCGTTAAATCCTATTGTCTTTACTGCTTTACATAAATCCTCTAAAGAAAGATAGTTAAACGTCCACCGTGAAACTGAATGGTTGATATTTCCTTTTAAAGGATACGTAGTATCTGATCCATTTTTCATAGACAGGTTTGGTAATGCAGCAAAGCCCATTGTGCCTGCGGCTAATTGTTTTATTAATTTTCTTCGTTCCAAAATGTTCGTATTAAAATATGAATTTATGCTGTTAATAAAACTTCTTTCCTTTTACGGCTAATTATGTAAACTTTCAGAACTATAAAAACGACTATAATAAAGAAGGGAATCAGTAAAGTAATATTGATGATCTCTGGCCCTGCTGCTTTTTTTACTTCATTAAAGATGTTAGCCAGTTTACTTACCGCTTCAACATTTGCATAAGCATACAATTCTGTGCATTCAGGCAACTTGGCTCCAATTAACAGGTCGTAATATCCACCCATAAAAATCATGTACGACGGAATGCTCAAACGATTTAAAATTCCGGTACGTATACCAAACGAAAGTGAAGTAACTAAAAAAGCCATGCAGCTTGCAGCAAATAATTGATTTCTGTTAATGGCTTTCATAATTTTAAGCAGTGGGTTTTGCTTGTCGGCGGGTTAAAATTAGTGAAGGTAATTTTATCATTTTAAGATAATACGTTTGCATCGTTAGGTACAACAGAAAAAAATTCAAAGAATAAATGTAGTATTTAAAGACATACAATAAGTTACAGCAAAAAAAAATTATTCTGAAAAAGAAAAATAAATAATTATAATAACATATAAATTTGAAGTCTTAATCACCGGTTGTTTTATTTTCCTTTTTTCTGCCTTATTTATTGATCGTTTTATTTTTGCCTTATGAGAAAATTAAGAATGGGTATGATTGGTGGCGGTGCAGGCGCCTTCATTGGCGTTATTCATCGCATCGCTGCAAGAATGGATAATGAGATAGAATTAGTATGTGGCGCTTTCAGTTCTGACCCTGAAAAATCAAAAGCCACAGGCGTTGAGCTACATCTTAATGAATCACGTGTATATAAAAATTTTCAGGAAATGATTCTGAAAGAAAAAAAATTACCGGATGATATTAAGATGGACTTTGTCAGCATTGTTACTCCCAATCACGTTCATTTTGAACCTGCAAAACTCGCCCTTGAAAATGGCTTTCATGTCGTTTTAGATAAACCAATGACATTAAACCTTGCACAGGCCAAAGAACTAAAAGCCCTTGTTGAAAAGACTGGTAAATACTTTTGTCTCACCCACACTTATACCGGCTACCCGATGGTGAAAGAAGCCAGGCAACAGGTAAAAAAGGGCAAGCTGGGAACCATCAGAAAAATATTTGTAGCCTATCCGCAGGGCTGGTTAAGTTCGGCACTGGAAGCTACGGATAACAAACAGGCTTCGTGGCGAACAGACCCGTCAAAAAGCGGAATTGCAGGGGCGATGGGAGATATTGGTACGCACGCATTCAATCTTACAGAATACATTACAGGTATTAAAGTAACAAAAATGTGTGCAGACATAAACATTGTTGTGAAGGGAAGAAAACTCGATGATGATGGCTCGGTTTTATTGAAATTCGACAATGGCGCTACCGGGGTGTTGATTGCTTCACAGGTGATGGCTGGCGAAGAAAATGACCTGACTATAAAAGTGTATGGAGAAAACGGCGGACTTGAATGGAAGCACAGCGACCCCAATTCTTTATTATTCAAATACCTTGATAAGCCGGAAGAAAAATGGAGAGCAGGAACAGGCTATCTCAGCACATTTGCAAAACACAATACCCGTACTCCTTCAGGTCATCCGGAAGGTTATATTGAAGCTTTTGCAAACCTTTACAGAAATTTTGCTCTGTGTGTAAAAGCAGAATTGGCAGGAGAAAAACCAAAAGAAGAATGGCTTGATTTTCCAAATGCAGAGGATGGTGTAAGAGGAATGGCATTTATTGAAAATGTAATTGCTTCGGGGAAATCGGAAGAGAAGTGGACAGATTTTACCCTCTAAATCTCCCTGAAGGGAGACTTAAAACCAGAACCAAAGGATGAAGCATCAGTACAAAAACCGAATACTTAACTAAAAGTCAAGTCCTCCCTTCAGGGAGGATTTAGGAGGGTTTCTATATGAAAACAATAAAAGGTCCCGGAATTTTTTTAGCTCAATTTTTGGGTGACAACCCGCCTTTTAATGACCTTAAAAGCATCTGCAACTGGGCAAAAGGATTAGGTTTTGCAGGAGTTCAATTGCCGGCGTGGGATGCAAGATGCATTGACTTGCAAAAAGCTGCAGAAAGCAAAACATACACTGACGAACTAAAAGGTTTAATTAACGAATGCGGATTAGAAATTACAGAACTCTCTACACACCTTCTGGGTCAATTGGTTGCTGTAAATCCTGCTTACGATACGATGTTTGATGGATTTGCTCCCGAACAACTTCGCAACAATCCGAAGGCAAGAACAGAGTGGGCTGTACAGCAGGTTAAGTATGCTGCTAAAGCGTCTCAAAATTTAGGACTAAATGCAAGCGCAACATTTAGCGGAGCTTTATTATGGCATACAATGTATCCCTGGCCTCAAAGGCCTGCAGGATTGGTTGAAATGGGTTTTGAGGAACTGGCAAAAAGATGGCTTCCCATTTTAAATATGTATGACGAATGTGGTGTTGATTTGTGCTACGAGATACATCCCGGAGAAGATTTGCACGACGGAGAAACGTATGAGATGTTTCTGGAAAAAGTAAATAATCATACAAGGGCTAACCTGTTATATGACCCGTCTCATTTTGTGCTGCAATGTCTCGATTACCTTACTTATGTTGATTACTATCACGACCGCATCAAAATGTTTCATGTAAAAGATGCTGAATTTAATCCTACCGGAAAACAGGGCGTGTACGGTGGTTACCAAAGCTGGGTAAAACGTGCAGGAAGGTTTCGTTCGCTTGGGGATGGGCAGGTAGATTTTAAAGGTATCTTTAGCAAACTGACCGCTTATGACTTTGCAGGCTGGGCAGTAATGGAGTGGGAATGTGCACTGAAGCATCCCGAAGACGGTGCAAGAGAAGGCGCGGTATTTATAAAAGATCACATTATAAGGGTCACCGAAAAAGCATTTGATGACTTTGCGGGTGGTGGCAGTGATGATGAGTTAAATAAGAGTATTTTAGGTTTGAAATAAATTTATAACCATTCAATCAACAGTTACATGAAAAAATTATTTGTCATTCTTTCCATCAGTTGTTTCGCTGTTGCCTGTGGCGGCAGTGATAGTAATACACCAAAAGAAGACCGTAAAGATGAGGCTAAGGAAGTGGCTAAGGAAACAAAAACAAAAAGCCCTGATTATGAAAAGGGTTTAGCCCTTGTTGCTAAGAGCGATTGCTTTACCTGTCACAAGGTAAAAGAAACAGCCACTGGTCCTGCTTATGAAGCAGTCGCTGCAAAGTACGCACCTGCAAGCGACCAGGTGATTGATACCCTCGCTAATAAAATCATAAGCGGTGGTTCAGGAAAATGGGGCAGCGTGCCTATGCTTGCTCATCCCCAGGTGTCAAAAGAGGATGCAACAACAATGGTTAAATACGTACTTTCTTTAAAACAATAACATCATGAAAAAACTATTATGGTTTGTATTTGCTGCAGCTATTTTTAATGGCAGCAGTTCCGCACAGGAAAATGGCTTATCAGCAAAAGAAAAAAAAGAAGGCTGGAAGTTGTTGTTTGATGGCAAAACCACCAAAGGGTGGCATAGCTATGGCTTGCAGACTGCAAGCAATGTCTGGAATGTTTCTGACGGCACTTTTCACCTCGACAAAGCAAACAGAGACAAGTGGCCCAAAAACAAATGGAGCAACGATCTTGTGACGGATGATGAGTACGATAATTTTGATTTCAAGGCAGATTGGAAAATAGCCAAAGACGGCAACAGCGGAATTATTTTTTATGTGCATGAAGACAAGGCAAAGTATGCCAATACTTTTGAAACAGGCCTCGAAATGCAGGTACTCGATAACGTTGGCCACCCCGATGCAAAAATACCTAAGCATCGTGCCGGTGATTTGTACGACCTTATTAAATCTTCATCCGAACCGGTAAAACCTGCCGAAGAATGGAACCATGCAGAAATAAGGAGTAAAAACGGCAAACTTGATTTGTACCTGAATGGAGTGCATGTAGTAAGCACCACCTTGTGGGATGACAACTGGAAAAAACTGGTAGCCGGCAGCAAGTTTAAATCAATGCCTGATTTCGGTACTTTCAAAAAAGGCCACATCGCTCTGCAGGAGCATGGCGAGGAAGTGTGGTATAAGAATATTAAGATAAGGAAGCTGTAGAAGGCGTTCTTATTATAAAAAACAAAAGGAGTTGCGTTATGCAACTCCTTTTGTTTTTTATACAATTACCCCTGCTCTTTTTTGTACCTGCAAATGGAAAATTTTTAGTAACGGGGCTATGATGGTGCCGTAAGTTGATTGTTTTTTAGAATAAATAGTGTATTTAAGAAGGTTAGTTAGAGATTTTCGAAATCTTTAGTCGAAGCATTAGAAACCGTCGAATCGGCTCAAAAATACTCACTTTGTGACTTAGCTTTATCAAATTCCCAAAAAAGCACAATTTTCGCCTTCATTAATGTCCGCTTTTAAACACAGATATTCTTTTCAGTCATACATCTGTAAGACTGAAAACAAAACCGGAATACATTATTTAACCTTTAGAATTATGGCGGATAAAGACTCAAGAGGAATATTTAGAAACGTCAATTTTAGGGTACTGATGACATAGTCACAACTATTAAGAGGTAGATTTTAAGATGAGTTTTAAAATTTAAAGTAGAAATTATGAAGAAGACAATTCACGAAATCTTACTGCACGAAAAAGACAATTTAGAAGATGAAATCCTTTCTTGCCTCACCGAATTGAATCTTTTGCAAAATTTTACTGTTGAAGAACTATGTATGAGCAGTGAAGAAGTAGCGATTGATTCAAAAAAAGAGGCAGATAGTATTGAACGATTTGCTTCTACAAAAGGAAAGATTGAGCATTGGCTCAGTATTATAAATGAGTCTAAGGAAGGTGAGGAAAAATATAAATAATTGATTTTTGAAGATTTGCCGTGTGTTAAGCGAAATTTTTTGTGAAGTTTTAATTGAAAAATAATTAAAGAATCTATTATGGCTAAAATTGAAAAGACTTTACAAATTAAACTGAAAGATTTTTTTGAATTACCAGATGAAGAAATAAAGAAAATTGTTGAATACATTGGAAACAGAAACCTAACACCAACATCACATCTTTATGTTTTAAAAGAATATCAAGGAAAATCTATTCGTGATGCTGCGCTCTCTTTCTCTGAGAAATATTCTAACAATGCCAAAGCAAATGCGCCTCTTGCCATCATAGATGTAGTTTTATCGTCTAACAGGGACTATAGTTTAAAAGTTGCGCCTGTAATTAGAAAATTACGAGTTGATAAAAGCTCGCCATTCATAAATATTAAAACTTTTGATCAATTACTTATTTTTTTGAAATCTAATTTATCCAATTTTTACAAGCATTATGTCGAAAAGAAAAACAACATTCCAAAAAAACCAAAATCAGAAAATCTTTTTAATAAAAACGAAATAGAATTTTTAAGAAAAAAACTGTTTTTTAAAGAAGTTAACTTTAAGAAAGTAATTATGATATTTGATATCCTTAAAGCATTAAGTGACATTAAAGACAAGCAAAAAAATGAGTTGTCCGATAGAGACTTTATTAAGTATTGGGCGGATGAGTATACTGATTTACAAAAGTTTTATATGGCTGATAAATCTTTTGATGTCAAAAATTTTGAAAAGAGCGCTTTTGGTTCAAAAATATCAAACGTAGGCATTGCAGTAATACAACATTTACGAATGCATTTTGGAGCTATTACTTTTAAACCTGATCAACGGATTAAAGAAGTCCTTCTTTATAATTTCTTATCAGTAGATGGAGAGAACTATGCATCAAGAGATATTGATAACAAATATGTTTTTCCAATGATGAACAAAATTGCAAAAGTTTGTCATCCTGATTATAATATGATTTGCCTCGACTGTATGTTTGTGAATTATGGATCGGGTTATTATAGAAGAAACAATAAAACCGGGCAGTTAATTGATGACATATTAGGTGCTTTAATCTACAGGCTAAAACAGAAAGATACATCTGATTGTGTTATTGAATATGCTACTGGATTATCAAATACTGCTATAGACGCATTAATTGATAAATACAATAATTAAATAAAGAGTGAACGCTAATTTTTAGATTAAAACGAAATGAAAGATATTCAAACTCCACCATTTTTATTGACGTACTGGAATCCATTCAATGAAAAAGCACCAGGAATTGGACAGTCTTTCTTAAATTATGTAAAAGATGTGTCTCTTGCGAACTATACTGCTAATGTAACAGGTGGCGTAGTAGGGGCTTATATAGAAAACGCAAGTAGAGACCAAATTAAGACTTTACAACATGGATTTGAATTTCTTGACCAGAGTATGGCTCGAATACAGCAAGAGCAAATAAATACGAATATTCTTCTGGAAAACATAAGTGAGCTTTTGAAATTACCTGACAGTGAAAAGCAAAGGCAGCTGCATATTGAACGAGGAGTAAAATTTTCAAACCAAGCTCTTATAGATGAAGACTTAGCAATTGATGCAAAAAATGAATTAGATGCTGCTTTACAACTAATGTCTCAAGATTGGTTTGTTCTCCAGCAGCTAGGAATACTTCTGCTATACAGTGAAAAAGTATTAGATATTCCAGAAGCAAAAGAGCTTTTTTTAAAAGCCGCGAAGTATGCCACTGCTGAATCTAAAACAATAGAAAATAGCTATATTAATAATTTGTTTAAGCAAAAGTTAAGTTCTCCTTTTCAAAATGGAAATAATACCTCACAGGGGTTAGCGGACTTTGTTCGGGAAGCTTTTTTAAGCGCAGCTTTAGCTTCTTACATCCTTTCAGAATTTGACGAAGCTGTAGTTAGTGCAAAAAAAGCTTTAAGCGTTAACCCTGAAGATGCAAAATCATTATTTCTTACTGCTAAATATTTATCAAGAAATGATAGAAAAGAAGAAGCATTTGAGCTTTTAAAAAAAGCGATTGAAAAAGCTCCTTATCTTTCAATTGCAACTTATGGAGACAAAGATTTAATTACTATCCCGTCGGTGTTAGACTTTTGTCATGAAGCTACAGCAGACTTTTTCAGATCCTTCGATCTAATTAAAAGTCGCAGTAGTAAAATAAAGGATTTCATTAGTAACTCCATTGTTTTTAAATTAATTGACGACTTAAAGAACGAAGATGATATAATTAAATGTCTTGAAATCTTAGAACAACCTTTAAATTATAATTTAGGCTTTAGCGGGAGTATAAATTTTCCTGAAAGAGATCCTCTTTTCGGTGATGCTGCAACGCTTATTATTACAAGCCAATCTGCCTCAATTTCATTATTACAAAGTAGAATGAAATTAGGAGAGAATAGAGCAAAACGATTAATAAATCAATTAGAAGCTGCTGGTATTGTTGGGAAACAATTTGAAAACCAAGATGGGGAGGTACTGGTCAAATCAAAATCAGCACTTACTCTTTTAGAGGGGTATTTTGTAAAAGACTTGCACCTAAAATGGGAGGAAATAAATAAGAAATGCGAAGAAGATAAAATAAGAAAAATGGAAGAGGAAGTGAGAAATGCCAAGGTTGAAGAGAATGTTCCAGGTATTATCCAAAACGATAAAAATTCACCAGCCTGTTTTATAGCTACAGCAACTTTAGGTAATAAAAATCATCCTATCATAATTGATTTACGCCATTTTCGAGATAGCTCACTTATTAGAACAAATTGGGGTAGAAAGTTTACTAAATGGTATTACAAAAACGGTCCTAAAATAGCGAAACTCATATCAAAAAGTTCTATTTTTAGAATTGTAGTTTTATGGACACTTATTAAACCTCTTCACTTTATAATAAAAAGAATTGAATAAAACTCATTTTATTCCCGCACCTGCCCATTTCCTCTCATAATCCACTTTTCCGTTACTAATTTCTCCAATGCAAATGGCCCTCTTGCATGCAGCTTTTGGGTTGAAATTCCTATTTCAGCTCCGAGGCCAAATTCTTCACCATCTGTGAAACGGGTTGAAGCATTTGAATAAACCGCAGCGGCATCCACTTCCTTTAAAAACCGCTCACACTGTGCCTGGTTCTCTGAAACAATGGCTTCAGAATGTTTGGTTGAATATTGCTCAATATGCGCCAGCGCTTCATCTAAATCCTTCACCACCTTTACTGCACATTTCAAGCTGATAAATTCTCTGGCAAAATCTTCCGGTGTCGCTTTATTTAGTTTAGGATAGCCTTTCAGCAGTTTATACGCTTTGTTTTCTGCAAAGATTTCAACTCCGTATTTTTCAAATTGAGGTTTCAGCTTATCTAAAAGCACCGCTGCTACTTCATCGTCAACCAGGATAGTATCCAATGCATTACACACCGATGGCCGCGATACTTTAGCATTGACCACTATATTCACCGCTTTATCAATATCTGCCTCTTTTTCAACGTAGGTATGGCAAACTCCGGCGCCTGTTTCTATCACAGGCACAAGACTGTTTTTTCTTACAAATTGAATAAGGCTTTCTGAACCGCGGGGAATAATAACATCTACATATTTGGTTGCGGTTAACAACTCCTGCACGCTTTCTCTTGCCGATGGCAAAAGCGTAACACAATCAGGGTTTATATTATTTTGAGCGAGAACACTTTTGATAATTTTAATTGCGGCAAGATTGCTGTTTTCAGCATCACCGCTGCCTTTGAGCACACAGCCGTTCATGCTTCTGAGACAGAGTGTGGCAATGTCGTAAGTAACGTTTGGTCGTGATTCATAAATCGCTCCGACAACCCCCAAAGGCACCGACACTTTTTCTAAATGCAATCCATTATACAGCTTTCTTTTTTCAATGCTTTTGCCCGACGGATTTGACAGGCTGCTTACCTGTCTTATGCTGTTTGCAATAGCAGTTACGCGTTGTTCATTCAATCTCAATCTGTCGGTTTTGGTGTCGTTTGCATCCTGGCGCAATACGTCTTTGCTATTTGCTTTTAAAATAACAGCACAATTGTTTTGGACTTCATCAGCCAGCATGATGAGTGTCTTTTTTATTTGCTCATCCGAAGCGTTTCTAAGTGATGCTGCAGCCTTGTGTGTTTTTATAATCAGTGGTTCTATCAATGTTAATTTTTTTAAGGAGCGATCAGTAAAACTTTATTGAACTTCCGTTGCGTCGCACACTTCGTCTTTTGTATCATGTATCAACAGTGTATGCGACGGCACAGCATTCACGTAAAGTGATGCCCGAAGCTGGTTTTTAATCTTTCCGAAGATAGAAATAAATGTTTAATAGCATTTCGGCGTGCGAATGTTGCAGGAGAAGATGCCATAAAAAGATGCGGTACAAGTGAGTGACACAACCGGAGTTGAGTAAAGAAAAAATGCTTGTAATCCAAAAAGGCTTCTTGAGTTGATGAAATAGGATGAAATGGTTTTAGCATTTATTACAAAGAATAAAAATTCAGGAGTGGTATATTGCACGGGTGAAGAAGAGCAGCTTTTTTTTCGGATTGATTATGTGGATCTGCATATCATGCAATGTTAATAAAAAGGCTGCTTTCGATCCTGCTCATAAATATAGTCCTCCTGAGATGGAGGAAGATTTTTCACTGCTTCAAAAAATATTAAAAACCAATCACCCCAGCTTGTACTGGTATGCAACTAGTGATTCGGTTAATGATTATTTTTCTGCTACTCAAGCCTCTTTAAAAGATTCACTTACAGAACAGCAATTCAAAAACAGGATTGCTTATGCCATTACTAAAATTCACTGCGGGCACACAACCGTAAGACCTTCTAAGAAATATGCGAATTATTACAGCAAACAAAAACTACCTCAATTTCCCTTACTATTAAAAGTATGGGACGACAGCGCTGTTACAGTTTCTAATCTTTTGCGCAGCGATACTATTATAAAACGGGGTACCATTATCACCGCTATAAATGGGTTGACTGTAAAGCAAATAACAGATAGCATTTCTCAACTAATCGGTACAGATGGATATTCGATGAGTTTTAAAAACCAGGTTATCAGCTTCAATTTTCCTGCTTACTACAGAAATTCATTTGGAACCGACAGCCAATACGTCGTAAAATACCTTGACAGCATCGGCGAAGAGAAACAAACAGTAATTAGAAATTATGATGCTAAGAATGATACCGCAGGCAAAAGAAATAACCAGCTTCTTCCGGAACTATCTAAAAAACAGTCGAAGACATTGAAGCTGACAGACGAAAGAAGCCTTCGAATTGATACGTCGCTCAATGCTGCTTTTCTGTCTGTAAATACTTTTAGTGAAGGAAAGCTCATTCGCTTTTTTAAGAGAAGTTTTGAAAAGATAAAGAAACAAAAGGTTGATAATGTGGTGGTTGACTTACGTTTAAATTCAGGAGGTAATGTTTTAGCATGCACCAGGCTTTCTCAATATCTTGTTCAGAAACCCTTTCACGTAGCAGATACTGTTGCGGCTTTTTCACGAAACTTTCCTGAAAAAAGCCATATAAAACCCTGGTTTATTTATTGGTTAAGCATGCACATTTCAGGAAAGAAATATGATGATCGCAGAATACATTTCCGTTATTTTGAAAAGCATTATTTCAAGCCCAAAACCAAAAATCATTTTGATGGAAATATTTACCTTCTTACCGGTGGCTATACCTTTTCTGCAGCTACACTCGTAACAGGAAACTTAAAAGGCCAAAAAAATGTAACCATAGTCGGCGAAGAAACGGGTGGCGGCGCTTATGGCAATTCAGCTATGTTTTTAACGACTATCGTTTTGCCAAATACAGGAATAAGAGTGACTTTACCCTTGTACAGAATGGTGTTACATGCTGATCTTCCTAAAAACGGACGTGGCGTTTTACCTGATGTAGAAGTAAAACCCTCTTCCACATATATAAAAATGGGAGTTGATGCAAAAATGGAAAAAGTGAAGGAATTGATTAAAAGCTCCAACCTTTAAAGGAGCTTTAGAAAGCCAATTATTATTCTTACGCCTGCTGGTCTTCAGTGTTCATTTCTTCTGGTGAAGGTTTCTTTATATAACTTTCTGCTTTGTTTGTTTCTGTATGAACGGGTATGCCGCGTTCCTGTTTATCTTCCCATTCATTGCTTTGCTCGCTAAGGCCCTCTTTTATACCTGCTACACCTTGTTCAACCTTTTGACCAATACTGCTTGTATTACTGGGATCGGGAGGTGCCTGGTTTTCCTGCTTTGGATTATTTGGATTTGATTTGTTAGGGTCAACTCCATCAATTTTATCAGCCATGATTAAAAAGTTTTATTCTGAATGTAAATAATAAAACACTTATTCTGATACACTTAGTAACTCGACCGCTTTTCCTTCGCCATTTATTAACGCATCAATCTCGGCAGGTGTCTCAGAAACCTCCAACCCAAATTTTTCTGTAAAAAACAATTCTGTAACAACTTGTCCTTTTTCGCTATGCTTCGCGTAATAATACAATATCTGACTTGCATTTACATGAACTGTGGTTCCTGAAAGATTCAATTTAATAATTACTGGTTTCATTTTAAAATTCTTTTATTCACTCATAAAATAATCAGGCCACAATAGAATAAAAGAAGTTCTTAAAAGCTTGTAATCATTTAAAGCTGAATGGGTTAAAGAATAAACGAACCTTTCAAAATACTTTTCTGGCATCTTAAAAAATTGTTTGTATTGTTAATCATACATTTACTCCTTTGTTTTTAAGTTATCTTTGAAATACGCCAATATATGCGTTTATAATATTCTTCATTTAATTAGTGTTTCATTTTGACTTTCAGAGATTTTGGTTTTGACGATAAACTGCTTGAAGGCATTGATGCCACAGGTTATGAAACTGCCACTCCTGTGCAGGAGCAGGTAATTCCTTTAATACTCGAGGGAAAGGATTTGATTGCATCTGCGCAAACAGGCACAGGTAAGACTGCTGCTTTTCTTCTTCCCATTCTTCATAAATTGATTAATGTTCCCGAAAATGATCATATCAATGCTTTGATCATCGTTCCTACACGCGAACTGGCAGTTCAGATAGCACAAAACCTCGAAGGGTTATCTTATTTTACCTCAATCAGTTCGTTAGCAGTGTATGGCGGCGGAGACGGGGCTTCTTTTGTACAGGAGAGACAGGCTTTATCAAAAGGAGCAGAAATTGTGATCTGCACTCCCGGAAGACTGATCGGTCACCTGAATATGGGGTATGTAAAATTGAAGCATTTGCAATACCTCATTTTAGATGAGGCTGATCGTATGCTTGATATGGGCTTTAATGATGACATAATGAAGATCATCTCATTTTTACCAAAGAACAGGCAAACATTGCTTTTTTCAGCTACCATGCCCGGTAAAATAAGAGAGCTTGCTAAAAAAATCTTGATCAATCCTGCTGAAATAAATATCTCACTTTCCAAGCCTCCCGAAAAAATAAAGCAGGAAGCTTTTGTTGTATATGATACGCAAAAACCAGCTTTGATAAAGTATTTACTTAAGCTGAAAGAGTACGACAGCGTTTTAATTTTTTGTTCTAAAAAGTTTACAGTTAGGGATTTAACGAACCAGTTAAAACGTGCAGGATTTCCTGCGGATGAAATACACTCAGACCTTGAACAATCAATGCGTGAAAGTGTGTTAGCGGCTTTTATGAACAAAAGACTGCGAATATTAGTTGCAACTGATATTCTTTCGCGTGGAATTCATATTGATAATATTGACCTGGTTATCAACTACGATGTTCCCCACGATGGCGAAGATTATGTGCACAGAATTGGACGTACTGCAAGAGCCGAAACAAATGGTACTGCATTTACACTGATTAATGAAAAAGAACAAAAGAAGTTCGCTGATATTGAAAGACTTATCGGAAAATCGATAACAAAGGCTGAAGTGCCTCAACAATTTGGAGAAACTCCCGAATACAATCCTGATTTTAAAAGACCTAAACCTAAAAGACGGTTCTCCGGAAATAATAAAAGAGCCTGAAATTTTTTTGGGACGAACATTGGCTTTTTGTGGTACATCGTTGTGTCACTCTCTTGTGCGGCAAACCCTTATTCAGCTTTTACAAAATCTGCTTGCCTTACTGTTGAAAACTGCATCAACAAGCACTTTTTCTTTAAGTTAACCCTAATGAGCCTCGGCGAGGCTCACTTTTCCTATAACAAAAAAATCAGCAGTTCATTTTTGGTGGTTTTAAAGCCCCTTTAGGGGTTGGGGTACTTTTTACCTTCCCATGTAAACCATCAGTATTTGTACATCACTTGGGTTAACGCCGCTTATCCTGCTTGCCTGCCCTAAAGTTCTGGGTCTTATTTTAAGAAACTTCTGCCGCGCCTCATTAGAAAGAGAAATTATTTTTTCGTAATTAAAACTATCAGGTATTACAAGCTCTTCTAACTGGCTCATTCTTGCTACCAGTTCTTTTTCCTTGTTGATGTAAGTATCATATTTTACCTGTATTTCAGCTTGTTCCAAAGTATCTTCTGAAAACTCACCTAAGATTTTAAAAAGTTTTGGCGATGCTTTAATCATTTGCTTCAGTTCTATAGCTGGTCTTAAAAGCAACTGAGCAAGTCTTTGTT
>CAXUMK010000022.1:16324-24882 GCA_964251885.1 uncultured Segetibacter sp.
AGATAAGGATTTATTTCTTCGGGTTCTGCAGCATATTCCTTTAGTATGATTTTCAGCTTTTCAACCCCTTCTTTTTTGGTTCTTACTTTTTCCATTCTCTCCTGGGAAGCAAGTCCTAAGCGGTAACTTATTTCTGTCAAACGTAGATCTGCATTGTCTTGCCTTAGAAGTGTGCGATACTCTGCACGGCTTGTAAACATTCTGTATGGTTCCTCGGTTCCTTTACTAATCAGGTCATCAATTAAAACCCCGATATATGCCTCACTTCTTTTTAAAACAAAAGGCTCTAATTCAAATGCCTTCTGATGAGCATTGATCCCTGCCATCAATCCCTGGCAGGCAGCTTCCTCATACCCGGTTGTTCCATTAATTTGACCAGCAAAAAACAAATTTTTTATTCTTTTTGTTTCTAAAGAATAAGTCAATTGCGTAGGCGGAAAGAAATCATACTCAATTGCATATCCGGGACGGAACATTTTGCAATTCTCAAATCCGGGAACCATTCTTAAGGCTTCAAACTGCACTTCTTCAGGAAGAGAAGTTGAAAAACCATTTACATAAATTTCTACAGTATTGAAACCTTCCGGCTCTACAAACAATTGATGCCTGTCACGGTCAGCAAAACGATTTATTTTATCTTCAATACTGGGGCAATATCTTGGCCCTACTCCTTCTATCCTGCCTGCATACATAGGGCTGCGATCAAATCCTGTTTTGAGGATGTCGTGTACCTGCTGACTGGTGTAAGTAATATAGCAGCTTCTCTGCTGTTGAGGCTGAGTCTTTTTTGTGTCTAAATATGAAAAGCCAACGATTTCTCCATCTCCCTTCTGCTCTTCCATTTTACTGTAATCGAGGCTTCTGCCATCGACTCTGGGAGGTGTTCCGGTTTTAAGACGGTCACTTTCAAAACCCAATTCTACTAATTGTTCTGTAATTCCTATAGAGGCTTTTTCCGCCATCCGTCCACCTCCAAATCTCTTTTCACCAATATGAATAACTCCGTTTAAAAAAGTTCCGCTTGTAACTACTACTGATTTTGATATAATTTCATGTCCCAAAGCTGTTACTACACCAAACGCCAGTCCTTCTTTTACAAGAATGGAAACGACATTGTCCTGGTAAAAGTCGACACCAGGTGTTTTCTCAAGCATCTCACGCCATTTTATAGAAAAAAGCATTCTGTCACTTTGCGCTCTTGGACTCCACATAGCAGGACCTTTGCTCCTGTTCAGCATTCTAAATTGTATCAGGCTTTCGTCTGTTACTATTCCGCTATAACCACCTAATGCATCTATTTCACGGACTATTTGCCCTTTTGCAATTCCACCCATTGCAGGATTACAACTCATTTGGGCAATCGTTTGCATATTCATTGTAATCAACAATACCTTACTTCCCAAATTTGCAGCAGCAGCAGCGGCCTCACAACCTGCATGCCCTGCCCCAACTACAATTACATCGTATTTATTAAACATTATAAAGAATTAATAAAGCAAAGATAGTATGACCAATACTGCATACAGGATAAGAATTGCACATTGCTGAGTAATAAACAAAAGTATAAGTGTGCGACGCAAGAATGTGAAATAGTAGTAATGCAGCCTGGTTCAAAAAAATAAAGCAAATGTGTCTGTAAGTATGACAGTTAAATCAGAAGATTGACACCCAACCAAATACCCAATTGCCAACGACTCAATTACTCAATCCCTCAATGACTTATTGACTTAATGACTACTATTCGTTTCACGTGAAACATACTTTTACTGCTGACTGCATGCAAAATCCTGTATCACCATAAATTTATTATCAGGATAAGAACTTATACCGATTCCCATTTCTTGAAAAGAGGGATTTAAAAGAGATTTTCTGTGTCCGAGATCAGGGACGCCTTCATCAATATAAAGCAGTACGAGCATTAAGGTGGTATTTGGAGGACCAAAACTAATATTCTCTCCAGCACATTTTTTTACGCTGATAGATTGCATCCTCTCTGCAAACGTGACACCGGAAGGAGAAGTGTGGGAAGGATTAGCTTTCTTAGAAGCCAAGTCTTTAGCTAAACTTTGCGCAGCTTTGTACAGATCATTATTGGGTTTTAGAAACGGCAGCGATGGCGATTTATATAGATCCTTTTTTAGGCTTTCTGTATATGAGTTACGAAAGTTTGGATAGACATTGAGAATTGGGGCAACAACACTATCCCAAAACCCTTTAGGGTTACTCCTGCTATAATTTGTCCAATAAAACCAATCTTTCTGAACCGGGGTCAATGAATTTGTTTCAGAAAAGCGATTTAAAAATTCATCAACCTGTTGATCTTTTGCCGGAGGAGCAGGCAATTCTTTTACCTCAAGCTGTGTTGAACCAAAGTGTTGTGCACAACAAATAAAGGGTAGAAAAAATACAACGAGTAGAAGGTGTTTCACGTGAAACATAAGAAGTAGAATTTAATTTGCTTCGAATAAGCGCAAATAATAATCCTCCTTTTGCCTCATTAATGTTATTTCACTTTTCTTTTTATCCTTGTATCCAATCAAATGCAGCGCTCCATGATATATCACCCGAAGCAATTCAGAACGAAAAGAAGAAGCATGGATTACAGCATTTTCTTTTACCCTTTCTATACTAATGTATATTTCACCAATTGTTTCATTTCCTTCCGACAAATCAAAAGTGATAATGTCGGTATAATCATTATGTTGGAGATATAGTTTGTTTATTTTCAAAAGGAATTGATCGCTGCAAAAAATATAATTTATTCTTGCCAAAGCTTTTCCTTCAAGTGTAAAAATTCTTTCTACTGACTTCTTAATCTCCTTTTTGCTTCTTAGAAAAACCGAGGTAATGTCAGCATAGTTGAACCGAACCTTAACCATTTATGTTTTTTACATTCCAAAAATCGTAACAAAAAGCGGATTATACATTTTACATTTGCCCACGAGGTATAATATGAAGAGATTATCTGAGATTAAGATTGGTAAGACAGTTGTTGTTCACTCGTTTGAAAAGGATGACATCTTTATTAAGCTCATGGAAATGGGATGTATTCCCGGAGAAAAGATAAAAATCGAGCAAATAGCACCTTTGGGAGATCCGATTTCAATAACAGTAGCCGGGTATAATTTAAGCCTTCGAATAAACGAAGCTGAAAAAATATTGGTAGAAGAAATATAATTGTTAATCTTACTAATGAAGATCGGTTTATACTTCGGCTCATTTAACCCAATTCATACAGGTCATTTAATAATAGGAAGTTTTATAGCTGACTACACAGAAGTTGAACAGGTTTGGTTTGTTGTCTCTCCGCATAATCCTTTAAAAAAGACATCTTCCCTTCTAAATGAATACGACCGTTTACATTTGGTTCAATTAGCAATAGAAGATGATAGCAGGCTAAAAGCATCTGATATAGAATTTAAACTTCCCCGGCCTTCTTACACGATTGATACACTTACTTATTTGCACGAAAAGTATTCTCAACATCAATTTTCAATTATCATAGGCTCAGACAGTTTTCAGAACATTCATAAATGGAAAAACTATGAATTATTATTACGGAATTACACGATCTACATTTATAGGAGACCAGGTTTTGAAGTAAGAAATGCAGAACCGAACATTCAGATATTAAAAGCGCCGTTACTTGAAATAGCGTCTACAGAAATACGAAATGCTATAAAAGAAGAAAAGTCAATAAGATTCCTTGTACCGGAAATCGTACGAAAAGAGATTGAAAAAAATAATTATTATAAGAAATAATTAAAGCAGCCATCCCATCAGCAGAAAGCCAAGTACTATTATTGGGGAAGGAATTCTTGTAAACTGTAATAACAAAAATGTGATCAGCACAGCCAAAAGATTTAACCAGTCGTACCTGGAAGGAATAGACATAAATAAAAGAATTGTCGCAGCAGTCATAATACCCACGACAACTGCGTTGATCCCCTCCATAGCTCTAAATACGACTACATGCTTTTTTAAATTATTCCAGACAGGATAAAAGAAAAGAACAAGCAGCAGGCTTGGAAGAAAGATACCAACAGACCCTATTATGCATCCTAAAAGCTGAAATTGAGGACCCATATCTTTTAAAACCATTCCCCCTACAAAAGAAGCGATAGAAAAAATAGGACCTGGAAAAGCCTGTACCATACCGGCACCGGTCAAAAAATCGGTAGCCGTCATATAAGGTGTTTTGGCTCTGATAACGTATTGCTCGAACATCATCGTTATTAAAACGCTGCCGCCTCCAAAAACAATACTGCCGAAACGATAAAAGTTTTCAAACAGACTAATTGGTTTGCGAAAAGGTAAATTATGAAGCCGGGCATACTCGCTTAAAAAACCGGCAAAAATAAATATAATGGCAAAAAGCCAAAGATTTTGCCATTTTAAAGGCTTACTTTTTTCTGCAGAAGCAGGTATTCGTTTATCGCTAAAATTACTGACGATTCCACCGCCAATTATTAAAGAAGGAAAAACCCACGGAGATTTTATTAAATAAGTAACCGTGGCAGCGCCCAGCATAATAAAGAGCGTGGCCTGGTGCTTAATTGATATTCTGAATGTTTTAAATGCAGAACATGCTAAAAAGCCAACTGCCATTGGCTGAACAAACCTAAACACATAAGAAATGTTAGCATGGTTTAGGAAGCCCACCAAAAAACTGAGAATTCCCATTAGCAGGCAGGCGGGGATCATCCATAACACGAGGGTTATGATTGCCAGAACAACACCTCCCCTTTTATATCCAATTAATGTAAGTAACTGAGTGCTGCTTGCTCCGGGAAGTAATTGTACAAAAGCGTTTATTTCTAACAATTCTTCTTCGGAAATATATCGCTGCTTTTGTACAAACAGTTTATGCATTCTCACAAAATGCATTTGAGGTCCGCCAAAAGCAGTCAGGCTATGGTGAATTACAGCTTTAAGAAAAGGTATATGACGAATTAAAGGCAAATAAATATTTGAATTTAAAAGACCTGAAACAATTATACTTAAAGCCGTATGAAATGTGCAATACATTTTATGAGCCGGGCTGTATTGCTACTATTTTTCATTCTTGCGTCGCACACTTGTACTCATCGCTCTATATTCGGCAACGCACTACTTGTACCCGTTAGCGGGAAACTTGTAAGGCGAGGAATATACTTTCAAACCTATTTTTTTAGCCCGATTTCTCTTAAACGTTCATCTAAGTATTCACCGGCAGTTGCGTCAGGATAGTCTTTTGGATGATTTTCATCAATACAACTTTCAAGACAGGCGAGGCTCATACTGCTTTTTTGATGTAAAAAAAACGGTACGGAATACCTTGAAGTATGCCAAAACTCCTGGCGTGGATTTACAACACGGTGTGTTGTGCTTTTCAATTTATTATTAGTCAAGCGTTGCAACATGTCGCCTACATTTACAACAATCTGATCTGGTAGAGAAGTAACTCCTACCCATTCATTTTGTTTTGAAAGTATCTCAAGCCCGTCTGCACTTGCGCCAACTAATAAAGTAATGAGATTTATATCTTCATGTTGTTCTGCCCGAATAGCGCTTCTGGGCTGCTGGGTAATTGGAGGATAATGTATACATCGCAAAATACTGTTTCCGTTGTGAACATAGTTATCAAAAAAATGCTCATCAAGACCAAGATAAATGGCAATAGCCTGCAGCATGGCTGTTCCGCTTTTCTGAAAGTTTTTATAAGCCTCATAAAGTGTTTCATCAAAACCGTCGACTTCCTGCACTTTCACATTTTCAGGATATTCTGATTTGACCGGGTCATCATCCTCAACGTTTTGACCATACTGAAAAAACTCTTTAAGATCAGGCGCTTCACTACCCTTTGCATGTTCGCGACCGAAACTGGTATACCCGCGCTGACCTGCTAAACCAGCTATCTCATATTTTAATTTTTCCTGCACCGGAAGTGAAAAGAATTGTTGAACACACTTATAAATATGAGATATAAGCTCATTAGAGATACCATGATTTTTTACCGCTACGAAACCTACATCTTCATACGCTTTACCTAATTCGCTGACAAAAGCTGCTTTTGATGATGAATTACCACTAAGAAAGTCGGAAAGGTCTACAACTGGAATTGACACAAGGAATAAATTAGATGAACGAATACAACACTACAAAATGAAAAATTACGCAACTTATTTAGTTTGTTTTCATTAATGGACAAATATTGCAGATAAATGGGCAATAAACAAAAAACCCGCTTTTGAGAGCGGGAATAATATTCGAAAACTTTAAGTAAGCTACTGTTTGATGAATTTGAATGACTTTAAAAAAACATCACCGTTAAATAAATTCAATATATAAGTTCCGTCTGAAAGGTCGCTTAGGTTTAAATCCAGCTTTTGAACTCCTGTAATAATATCTTTATAAACTTTTTTTGCAACACGACCGTTGGTATCAAAAACTTTCAAAGTCAATCTGCCAATAGTATTTGCTGCTACACTTAAATAACCAAAAGAATCTAATAAAGTCGGTTCCATGATGACAAGCGTTTTAATAGAAACAATAAAAAATAACGCAAATTCTATGCCTTTACCGATTTCCTCAATTTTAAAAAGAACAAATCATTTTGCTATTTTGATAGCTTCTAATTCCGCTGCTTCAGGTTCTAATAACATATAAGTTGCCACATCGTTTATTATCATTTCATCTAAAGCATTAACTATGTTTTTAAAAGTAGCTTCGTTTGTTACTTTGATCAAAATAACGAGTTTGGAAGAACCAAACTTTTTATAAACCTGTTGCTTTTTCTCTATAATAACATTTCTAAGTTCTTTGTAGTTTATCTCTTTTACATCACCTTTAAATACTCCAGAATAGAAATATAACCTGTTATCTTTTCCTACTAAAAGTGTTATTGTTTTGTCTTCTGATGACTGCAGAGGTTTTGTATTTGGAGAGTCATCGGGCATGTTTAGTTTCATAACTTTTGGCTTTGCCAAAGCGCTGGTAAAAATAAAAAAAGTGATAAGCAAAAAACCAAGATCAACCATCGGTGTCAGATCGACACGGGTTAATAATTTCTTGCTTTTAGAAATACCTTTCTGCTTACGGTTTGTAATATTTGTTTGAATTTCTGCCATGATTTTTGTTTTTAATAAAGATGCCTTTACTGGTTATTTCCACAAATCATGTTTCAGAAAAAAAGAAGGTGCAAACACGATAAAAGATGCACAAAGAGTTGAAGATGAACGAAATGCGTCGCAACGATGACCAATTGAAAAACGATGCCTGTACCAATAAAAAAACCCGCTGCGTACTGCAACGGGTCTGCTATCATAATTTAAAGTAATTAATTTCCGTACTCGCTCAGGAACTTGATGCGCATAATTTTGAGCTGCTCCCAATCATATCCTCCGTCTGCTAACTCTTCCTGTGCAACTTCTAATGACGATGTTTCGCAACTGCGGAAGTAGTCTATAATTTCTTCCTGTTCATCTTCATCGAGCATATCATCTACGGCATAACTGAGATTGAGTTTGGTGCCGCTTGCCACGATCGTTTCCATTTCTTCGAGCAACGCATCTAAGGGAAGGTTTCTGTTTTTGGCAATATCTTCAAGAGACAATTTTTTATCTACATTTTGAATAATGAAAATCTTATTGCTGCTTTTGTTGGCAACGCTCTTCATTACAAAATCATCTGGCTTTACAATGTCATTTTCTTCTACATGTTTTGCAATCAGCTCGACAAAAGGTTTACCATATTTAAGCGCCTTGCCAACACTAACTCCCTGGCATTTTTCAAGTTCTTTTAGTGTGGTAGGATACATGGTTGCCATATCCTGTAGAGAGTTTTCAAGGAATAAAACGAATGGCGGCAACCCTTTCTTTTTCGCTTCTTTCTGACGAAGATCTTTCAGCATGCTGAAAAGCTTTTCATCTGCCGCCGCACCAACAGAAGGCGCCGGAGAATCTGCTTCTTCATCGTCTTCCGAATTGGCATCTTCAAACTTATTATACAAAACAATCTGGAAACTGGTCGGCTTCTTTAAAAAAGCTTCTGTAGTTGGTGTAAATTTCAACAGGCCATATTCTTCAATATCTTTTATAAGCAGATTAGATAACAGCATCTGGCGGATAAGACTATTCCAGTAGTGAAAGTCTTCGTCTTTACCAATACCAAAAACCGGCAAAGCATTGTGACGATACATCTGGATTTGAGGAGTTTGCTTACCCATAATAACACTCACCACATACTCAATTGTAAAGCGCTGGTCTAAAGCTTTTACCGCTTTCAACACCTTTACCACATTGTCTTTTGCTTCAATCTTTTCTTTTGGGGTACAATTATCGCAACCACCTGTGGCAGCACATTGATTTGTATCCCAGTCTTCTCCAAAATAATGTAAAAGTATTTTACGGCGACAAACACTGCTTTCGGCAAAACTTACTGTTTCATTTATCAACTGCGCTCCTACTTCGCGTTCGCTTAAAGGCTTATCCCGCATCAGGTGCTCTAATTTAGACACGTCTTTGTGAGAATAATACAGAATACATTTTCCCTCGAGACCGTCACGGCCTGCACGGCCG
>CAXUMK010000022.1:24892-38002 GCA_964251885.1 uncultured Segetibacter sp.
TGGTAATAGTTCTCAATGCTTTTAGGAATATTGTAGTGAATAACGAACCGGATGTCGGGCTTGTCTATCCCCATGCCAAAGGCAATGGTGGCGACTATAACTTGTGTATCTTCTTTCAAAAATTTATCCTGTCGCTCGGCTCGAAGCTTTGAATCTAAGCCTGCATGATAAGCTACTGCCTTTATTTTATTAGCAACAAGAATTTCGGCGAGCTCTTCTGTTGTTTTACGGTTTAAAGTATAAATGATGCCGCTTTTACCTTCGTTTTGTGAGATGAAACGAACAATATTTTTTATGGTTTGATCTTTCTTGATCTTAGGCTGAATTTCATAATACAAATTCTCTCTGTTAAACGAAGAGATAAAAATAGTAGGGTTACGAAGGCCGAGGTTTTTTAGTATGTCACTTTGAACCTTGGGAGTAGCTGTAGCCGTTAAAGCGATGATTGCAACGTTTGGATTAATGACAGCCATCATCTCTTTTAACCTTCTGTATTCGGGTCTGAAATCATGACCCCATTCTGAAATACAATGCGCTTCATCAACAGCGAAGAATGAAATGGTAAGGTCACTGAAAAAATCGAGATTTTCCTGTTTGGTAAGGGTTTCAGGAGCAACATACAACAACTTGGTTTTGCCCTCTGTTAAATCAGATTTCACTTCACGTTGCTGTACTTTGGTCAACGATGAGTTGAGAAAGTGTGCAACATTGTCCTTCTCACTGTAACCCCGCACTAAGTCTACCTGGTTTTTCATTAACGCAATCAATGGACTTACAATAATGGCGCAACCTTGCATAATAAGAGCCGGTAATTGATAACATAGACTTTTGCCTCCGCCTGTAGGCATAATTACAAAAGTGTCTTTACCACTTAACAGGCTGTTAATGGCCTGTTCCTGGGTGCCTTTAAATTTATCAAAGCCAAAATGATCTAAAAGACTTTTGTGAATATTATAAGAGTGATCTGCCGCCATCTTTGCCGGTGCAGCAGATTTTTTTGCAACAGGTTTTACTGTAACTTTCTTAGCGGGAGTTTTTTTTATAGTTGAATTAGCCATGTTATTTGTTCAATTCTCTCTTTCTGATTTTTTAACTTTTTTGGTAAGAAAAGGATTTTTAAAAAGGATAGCGAAGTTAACACAAGTGAATTGTTATAAAATCGCCCATGTGTTAAAGTTACATGCTGCTTTTTTGTACGTCAAATTACTTCTTTCACAAGTGAAAACGGTCAGTCAACATTGCAGATGTTCACTTATCATTATGAATATTTTACTTGTTCTTTTGCATCTTTTCTTTTGCTTTTATATTCTTAACCTTACCATTTTTGTTTTAAAAGTTAATCATTATTATCCTAATCTTACTAAATTAATAATTCTTAGTGCTGATTTGTTTAAAATTCACAATAGTTTTTCTTTGCCTGACATTCATTAAACAGCTAATTATATAGCCTCAATAATAATCTATACTATTTTTACCGTTTATGAATACATCTTCATTTGATACTGCAATACGCACTATTCGGTTAGAAGCTGAGTCGGTAGCAGATCTTGCTAAATATATCAATGAAGATTTTGACAAGACAGTTGAAGCGGTGTATAAGTCAGCAGGAAGGTTTGTAGTAAGCGGTGTTGGTAAAAGTGCAATTATTGCCCAAAAAATTGTGGCTACTTTAAACAGTACCGGTACGCCAAGTCTTTTTATGCATGCAGCAGATGCCATACACGGCGATCTTGGAATGATTAGAAAAGAAGATGTAGTAATGCTGGTAAGCAAAAGCGGTGAAAGCCCGGAGATAAAAGTGATTATACCATTGATCAAAAACTTCGGTAATATCCTGGTGGCTATGTGTGGCAATTCAAGGTCTTTCCTGGTGAGAAACAGCAACTTTTTTCTAAATACAACGGTCACTAAAGAAGCTTGTCCTAACAATCTTGCTCCTACAAGCAGTACAACTGCACAAATGGTAATGGGTGATGCGCTGGCTGTATGCCTAATGGAGAAAGCCGGCTTCAACGGACAGGATTTCTCAAAGTTTCATCCGGGAGGAAATTTAGGTAAGAGATTGTATTTAAAAGTAAAAGACCTGTATCTCTATAATTCTAAACCTGCTGTTTTGCCTTCTTCAGGATTAAAAGAGGTGATCGTAGAAATTACAAAAAACAGGCTGGGTGCAACGGCTGTAGTAACAGAGGAAGGAAAAATAACAGGTATCATAACAGATGGTGACCTGAGAAGAATGCTTGAAAAAAGTGATACATTAGACAATATAAAGGCAGATGACATATTATCACCTGACCCGAAGACGATATTTGCAGACGAGCTTGCAGTAAATGCACTGGAGGTTTTAAGAAACAATGATATCAGCCAGTTGATCGTTATTAATAAAAATGAGGATTACCTGGGAATGTTACACCTTCACGATTTGATTAAAGAAGGTATTATATAACCTGAATTGGTTTTTTTAATTAAACAAATAAAATGAATAAAAATATTTACGTAGCTATTATAGCAGGTGGAATTGGAAGCAGGTTTTGGCCTAAAAGCAGAGTAGGTTATCCTAAACAATTTCTGGATATTCTAAATACCGGTAAGAGTTTAATACAGGGTACTTTTGAGCGCTTTCAAGACTTTGTTCCCGTAGAAAATATTTTTGTTGTTACCTCTCATGAGTATTCTGAAATCGTCAAGCAGCAGCTTCCCGAAATGCCGGATGAAAACATTGTTGCTGAACCAAGCCGAAAAAATACCGCTCCCTGTATCGCATTAATTTCATTTAAAGTTTTGAAGGAAAACCCCAATGCAATCCTCATCATCGCTCCTGCTGACCATCTTATTTTAGATAATATCACCTTTCAGAAAATGTGTCAGAATGCAATAGAATTTGTTGAGAAAAAAGATGCATTGGTAACACTGGGCATAAAACCTACTTATCCAAATACAGGCTATGGATACATTCAGTATGAAACGGACTCATCGGTCAAAGACGGTGTTTTTAAAGTAAAAACCTTTACTGAAAAACCAAATTTTGACCTCGCCAAAACCTTTTTTGCCAGTGGCGACTTTTTGTGGAATGCAGGTATTTTTATATGGAAAGCTGAAACGATCATCAAACGTTTTGAAATGCACCAGCCTGAAATGCATGAAATCTTTGCTGCAGAAAAAGACAACTTTAATACCGCCGCAGAAAAGGAAGCTATTGAAAGAATTTACCCGCTGTGCTCAAGTATTTCTATTGACTATGCGGTAATGGAAAAAGCAGACAATGTGTACGTTATTCCAAGCAGCTTTGGATGGAGTGATTTAGGAACATGGGCAAGCGCTTATGATAATCTTGAGAAAGATTATTTCGGAAATGCTATTGCCGGCGACAAGGTTATGGTTATCGATTCAACTCAATGTATGATCTCTGCTTCGCAAAATAAATTGCTGGTATTGCAGGGATTAAATGATTTTATAGTTATTGATACCGACGATGCTTTGCTGATCTGTAAAAAAGAAAAAGAACAGGAGATTAAGGAATATGTTTCAGAAGTTAAAAGAAACATGGGCGAACAATACCTGTAAAAAGTTACTTCAAAAACTGATGAAAAGACGGCTCTGAAGGTGAGATAAGTTTTTGGGAACGAACATTAGTTTATCGTGGTACATAGTTGTGTCACTCACTTGTACGTACTGTCCATTATTCAGCTTTTAACCCAAAATCTGCTTGCCTTACAGCTTAACCCCCCGCCCTAAAGGGAGCTACTGGTTGGAAGTTTTCAAGTCCCCTTTAGGGGATTTAGGGGTTAAATAAAACCGCCAATTTGAAGTTAAATGACTTTATACAAATCATTAGTATAATTCGATGGATGTAATATTGAATAAAAAAAGGTATTGCTTCAGAAATTAACTCAAATATTTTTCTTAGCGTTCTTCTTTTTCTTCCTTCAGCAAAAAGCTTTTTCGCAGATGACAACTATCAGCGGAACAGTGTACGACATAACCAAAAAAACGCCGGTAGAAGCAGTAAGTGTGCTCAGCACATCCGGCAGAGGAACGACGACCGATTCTTTAGGCAATTATAGTATTACAGTAAACGAAAAAGATTCTATATACTTCTCTTTTCTAAATAAACCCACCGCAAAGTTTCCCGTAAGCAAAATACAAAACCAGGGAGCTTTTGATATTTCCATTCAACGAAAGATACAGGAACTGCCTTCAGTCTTTCTTAGGCAAAGGAATTACCGGATGGACTCGCTTCAAAACAGGTTAGATTACCAAAAGATTTTTGACTACCGCAAACCAGGCTTTAGCGTTTCAATGGATCCAACTCCGGGAGGGATGGGCGCAGGTCTTGACCTCGACCAGTTCATTAATATGTTTAAGTTTAAAAAGAACAAGCGGATGGTTGCTTTTCAGCAGAGATTACTAAATGAAGAAAAGGAGAAATATATCAGCCACCGCTTCAATAAAGGATTGGTTAAAAAACTTACGGGCTTAAATCCTCCTGAAATAGACAGCTTTATGCAGGAATTCAGACCGACTCTTGAGATGACTCTTAATTTCAATGACCTTGAGTTTGGTCAATTTATTATAGAAGCTTATAAGTATTACAAAGCGGGAATTAAAATTAATAAATCATTATTCAGAAGGGAAAGTCAGTAGGTGATTACGCAAGGTTATTAGTGCAACCTGTCTTTACTCTAAAAATTATTCTGATCGTCATTCTCTCTTAACCCTTGCATTTCATCACCGCCGAGACTGTAATAACTGTTCTCTTCGTCTTCCTGGCCAAGCGCCTCACTACCATCATTATAATCTGCATCGGGCACATCTAAATCCTTTCCTGTAACCGGCTGCCAGCCTCTTGACTTCAACTCTTCGTCTTCGCCCATATCCATATCCTGATCTTTTTCGCCCAGCATAGCCAGATCTTCAGCAGTTAGATCTGCCTCCGTTCCCGGAACGATCTGAATATCTTCCTCGTCTTCATCCAGGGCTTGTGTAAAGTCGGGTTCAATTGCAGGCGTTGCTCCTGTAGTTTTAATATCTTCAGATAATATCGTATTTGAGCGGGTAAGATTCTCTACATCAAGGTCAAGTCTTGCGTTATGATTATCAGGATTTAAAATATCATCTTCAGCAGGATAATGAGGATAGCCAGGAAAATCCTGATCAATCTTTGGATCGTCAGACTCTTCCACCTTTTCAGGTGTATCTATCGCTTCTTCAGGGTCATTGGTCACCGGTTGCGGCTTACCATTCGTTTCTTTGGGATCATTTTCAAAAGCCATAGTAATTTGTTTTAAGCGGATATGAAAATAATATGCCGTATCTGTTAATGTATACGGTTTTTTGTTGCAAACTGTAGAGTTTCTATTAGACATCGTTCCCGTGAAGAACGGGACAAGGTAGTGTCACTCACTTTTACTGTAACAAAAAAAATCAGCAGTTCCCTTTGTTTGGTTTTAAAGCCCCTTTAGGGGTTTGGGGTACTCTTTTTATTATTTTTTATATGGCATGCTTTTATAATCCGATTACAACACGAATTAATTATAAGAACTGATAAGTTATGACAAATAAAAATGAAGTACCCGCGAACCTCTTTACGGTAGCCCCAGGTGTATGGGGAAGAAAAGATGTAATGGTTAACTTTTACATGATACAGGATTTGGTGAATGACCAATGGGTTTTAATTGATACAGGTCTCACATGGTCTGAACCGAAGATAAAAGAAATGGCTGCTTATTTATTTGGTGAAGGCAGCATTCCTAAAGCGATTATATTAACACACGGGCATTTTGATCATACAGGCACAGTTGCTAAACTTGCCGAAGAGTGGAGCGTTCCCGTGTATGCGCATAGCCTCGAAACTCCATACCTTACCGGTCAGTCAGATTATCCGCCACCCGACCCTACAGTCGGAGGAGGACTAATGGCAACAATAGCCTTCTTATATCCAAAGAGCCCTATCAATATCTGGAAGTATCTGAAAGTATTACCGTGCGATGGAACAATACCTGTTTTACCGGAATGGAAATACATACACACTCCCGGACATACTGCCGGCCATATAAGCCTTTTTAGAGAAAGTGATGCTGTACTGGTAGCAGGCGATGCATTTGTAACCACAAAGCAGGAGTCATTATTCTCTGTTATGCTGCAAAGCAAAATAATATCAGGGCCGCCAAAATACTTTACCAGCGATTGGGAGGCGGCTAAAAGATCGGTTGACGAACTGATAAACCTGCATCCTAAAACCGCTGCCACCGGTCACGGAATGCCGATGAGAGGTAAAGAGTTACAAAAAGCGCTGGAAGAGTTACAAGATCATTTTGATGAAGAAGCGATACCCGCAACCGGAAGATATGTCCCTAACGCTGCAATAACCAACGCAAAAGGAGTAATGTATGTACCACCAAAAAAATACGACACAAATGAAATAGCCATAAAAGCTTTTGCAGCCACAACTGCAGTAGTGTTAGGACTGGTATGGAGCACTTATAAAAAAAATAAAAAGGTAGCGTTAGTTGAGACATTGCTGGATGTAGAGTATAATTATTAATAGAAGCCCCAGCCCTAAAGGGAGAAGAGAAGAAAAAAGCATTTTTAAATAGGCGAATAAAGAAATTCAGTAAAAGAGTGCGACGCAACGGCTGCTGGGATAACTACAAATGCCCGCTTCAAAATAAGATAACCTGAAAAGGAGACACACTTGAAAATGTATCGCAGATTTTACTTTTGTTACTCCCTTTAGGGCCGGGGTTTATCCCATCAAACCTGCAGCTCTGCTTATATCCAGCATACGGTCTATTGGCTTTTTGGCTGCAATACGCAATTCTTCATTCATCAGAATTTCAGGTGTTTCATATTCCATACACAAATACAGCTTTTCGAGAGAATTCAGCTTCATATAAGGACAATCGTTGCAGGCACATCCATTGGTTGGTGGAGCAGGAATGAAAATTTTGCCCGGAGCGTCTTTTTGCATCTGGTGCAATATGCCGGTTTCAGTAACTACTATAAACTCATTGTATTCTGATGTTACCGCATATTTCAACAATTGGGTTGTACTTCCAATAAAATCAGCCAGACGAAGAACTGGTTCCTCACATTCGGGATGTGCTATCACCCTTGCATTTGGATGGCGTACTTTCAGCTTCGTTATCCTTTCCAGGCTAAAAATCTCGTGTACCATACAGGCGCCATTCCAGAGCAGCATATTGCGGCCTGTTTTCTTATTGAGATAACCGCCTAAGTTTTTATCAGGAGCAAAAATGATCTTCTGCTCTTTGGGCAGGCTGTTTAAAATAGCTTCGGCATTGCTGCTGGTACAAATGATATCGCTTAATGCTTTTATCTCTGATGTGCAGTTAATGTAGCTAATAACCAAATGATCAGGATGCTGTTCTTTAAAGGCTTTAAATGGACCAGCCGGAGCACTGTCCGCAAGCGAACAGCCAGCCTTTAAATCAGGTAAAACAACTTTTTTTGCCGGGTTAAGAATTTTTGCAGTTTCGGCCATAAAATGAACACCCGCAAAAACAATGATGTCCGCATTGGTTGATTGTGCTTTTTGTGCAAGCCCTAAACTGTCACCCAGAAAATCTGCTACATCCTGTATATCTGCTTCCTGGTAATAGTGTGCAAGTACGATTGCATTTTTTTCTTTTTTCAATCTTTCAATTTCTGCAAACAGGTCAATATTTACATCAATATCAATGTCAAGAAAACCTCTTTCGTCTACTTTATTTTTTGCTTCAGCAATGTTCATAACTGTTGTAATAGATTCTTTAATACATTATTTATAAATAAAACTATTACTACTACAGGTGTTAATAGCGGGATAACTTTTATTTATATTATTTGCAAATGTAGATTTAACCGTTTATCCACGCTAATACACATCACCTGCAACTGGATATTACAATAAAATTAGGGATTACAGGCCTTTTCTCACATCAGTGCACAGTGTAGGCAGTGTATAACAAAACCAGTATTGTACTGGTTTTTTTCTGTGAATTGAAAAAGGATAAGAAGCATTTTCTTTACCCAAACAGGTAAAAATTGAAAAAAGAAGGCAAGTTTTTCTAAAAGTCTTCACAAAAAGAAATAAAACGAGGCAGCTTTTCCACAGTTTTATTGGTTGTAAACATCGTCGTGTGAAAAGTAAGTATTTGGAATTGTAGAATTTAATGCTATAAAAAAGGGTTATTAACAAAAAAAGGAAGCCAGCCGGTTTTCAAAACTTAGCAGGAATAAGGGTTTTATATGGTTTTCCACATTTGTTCAAACAATTATTACACTATTTTTGCCGTCCACTTTTAAAAGTTACTTAATAAGATGTCGTTTATTCAAACAATCAGGGAGAAATATGCCGCTTTGGTCATTGGGGTGATTGCCCTAAGTTTAGTTGGTTTTATTTTAATGGACGCCTTTGTAGGACGTGGAAAAGGAATAGGTAGTAAAACCGCCGGAAACGTAGGTAAAGTAAATGGCCAGAAGATAGAAAAAAATGACTTTGAAAAGAGGATTTCGCTGCAGCAGGCAATGTATGGTGCTCAATCTCCTCAGCGTGAACAATTGATAAATACAGTATGGGATCAAACTATTGACGAGACGGTAATGAACCAGGAATATGATAAACTTGGAATGCAGATCAGCCGTAATGAACTTACCGACATTCTCTTCGGAGCCAATCCTCCTCAATGGCTTAGCCAGCAGTTTACCGACCAGCAGACCGGGCAGTTCGATGCCAACAAAGCCAAACAGTACTTTGCACAAATTAAAAAGCAAAAGAACAACCCGAACGCCGAAATGTTCCAGGAGGCTTACCTTACCCCTACCATCAACCAGGCATTGCGCTTGAAATATATGGCTTTGCTAAGCGAAAGTTCTTATGTTCCCAAATGGATGGCCGAAAAGACACTTGCCGACCAAAATGCGGTTGCCCGTTTTTCTTATGTAACGGTTCCTTACACAACGGTTTCTGACAGTGCAGTTAAGGTAACCGATGACGATATAAAAGATTACATCAATAAACATAAAGAAGTCTTTAAACAGGATGAAGCTTCCCGTTCGGTTTCTTATGTAGCTTTCAACGCTTCTCCATCCGCTGCAGACTCAGCTAAGACTTTAGCACAAATAAATACTATGCGGACTGATTTTGCTGTGGCCACAGACCCGGAGGCATATTTGGCAAGAGTTGGAACAGAAAACCCGTATTACAATGGCTTTACATTAGGTTCTAAACTGCAGGTTCCAAATGCAGACAGCATCAAAAAATTAGCTGACGGGCAAATCTTCGGACCTTACATCGATGGAGTAAATTATTCTCTTGCTAAAATGGTTGGTCGTCGCAGTATGCCCGACAGCGTAAAAGTGAGACACATATTAATTAAAACAGGCGAAAAAGGCCAGCAAACTTTTCCTGACAGTATAGCTAAAAACCGCATTGACAGTATTTCAAAGGCTGCTAAATCAGGAGCTGATTTTAATGCATTGGTTTTAAAATACAGCGATGACCAGGGAAGCAAAAATACAAAGGGCGAATACACTTTTACTTCTCAGCAGTTTAGCACATTGAGTAAAGAGTTTGCCGAAACAGCATTTTACGGAACTACCGGCGATAAAAAAGTGGTTAAAGTAGAAAACCAGGCGTACAGCGGCTACCATTATATAGAAATATTGGAGCAGAAGAAAATAGAGACAGCTTATAAAATTGCTTATCTCGCCAAGCCTATCGAAGCAAGTCAGGAAACGATTAATAACGCAAATAATCTTGCCGCCCAGTTTGCTGCAAACAACCGCGATGTAAAGCAGTTTGAAGAAAATGCAGCGAAACAAAACTTACCGGTATTAACTGTCACTGATATAAAACAAAATGATTACCAGGTAGCAGCTTTAGGCAATAGCCGTCAGTTTGTTCGCTGGGTGTACGAAAGTAAAGAAGGTGATGTGAGCGAGCCCCAGGAGATCGGCGATAAATACATAGTGGCGGTAATAACAGGTGTATCCGACAAAGGTCTCATGAGTGTTGCAAAAGCCCGTCCTACCGCTGAGCCCCTGATTATGAATGAAAAGAAAGCGCAGCAAATTATTTCAGCCAAATTTAAAGGTGGAAATACAATAGAGCAAATTGCGCAGGCTGCAGGAGTAAGTGTAATGCATGCCGACAGTGTAGGCTTTGCACAGCCTATTATCCCTAATCTTGGCCAGGAAACAAAAATTGCCGGAGCAGCTTTTAACAAAAGTATGGTGGGTAAAATAAGTGATCCAATCGCAGGTAACACAGGTGTTTTTGTTATTAAAGATGAAAGTATATCCGCTCTTCCAAATACAAATATGGATGTAGAAGGCCTGCGTCGCCAGCTTGAAACGCAGCAAAAACAAATGGGCGGTTACCGTAGTATTCAGGCGTTGAAAAAAGCGGCTGATGTAAAAGATAATCGCTTCGATTTTTATTAATAGAAATTACATTTATAAAAAAGCCCTGCCTTTTGGTTGGGCTTTTTGCTTCTATCAAAGGTTTAAACTGGCAATCATTTTTCTTTTTGGTTTACCGGCATTTGTACTATATCCGGCATTGGTTGCGACGCTCCGTTCAACTACAGTTCTGGTAGCATCATTTTTTCCGTTTTGCGATACTGTTCAAGCAACTGTTAACAGGCAAGGCAATACTTCATTCCTTTGTTATTTGTAACTTTGTTAGCGTATGGAAAATGTAATAATTAATAAAGTTGCCGAAAGTGCGCTTACCTCAATAGACCTCGAAGAATATTACCCTAAAGGCGAAACAGCCGTTTTTGACCTGAAAGACCATTTGTTTATGGGCTTAATTTTAAAAGAGAAGGATTTCAGGGCAACACTTCAAACATATAACTGGGAACCATTTCGCGATAAAAACGTAGCCATCACCTGTTCTGCAGATGCTATTATTCCTATGTGGGCTTATATGCTCGTTGCAAGCAACTTGCAACCTGTGGCTAAAGAAGTAGTGTTTGGCGAAGAAAAAAACATTCTCAATAATTTGTTGGTAAGAAATCTTGCAACCATAAAAGGAGAAGAGTATGCTGACAAAAGAGTGGTTGTAAAAGGTTGTGGCGATGTCGCTATTCCCGAAGCTGCGTATGTTGAAATCACTAATAAGCTTCGGCCTTATGTAAAAAGTATTATGTATGGCGAACCATGCAGCACAGTTCCCATCTTTAAGAGAAAATAATTTTGAATGGATATTGAGCAGCTTCGTGATTATTGTCTTTCAAAGCCTGAAGCAGAAGAATATTTGCCATTTGGACCGGATACCTTAGTGTACAAAGTGCAGGGTGGTAAAATGTTTTTACTTGCATCAATAGAAAAACAACCATTGCAGTTTAACGTAAAATGCGACCCGGAAAAAGCGATTGAATTGCGCGAAGAATATGCTTGTATTCTGCCTGGCTACCACATGAACAAAAAGCTGTGGAATACGATTATTATAGATGGAACATTATCATCGCAGCAACTGAAAGGGTTTATTGATGACTCTTATAATTTGATATTAAAAGTAAAAAAATAAACAGAAGATATGTTTGTACATCATGTATTTTTCTGGCTGAAAGAAGGCCTTGAACCATATAATATTCGAAAATTTGAAGAAGGAGTAAACTCATTACCCGCCATAGAACATGTAAAGTTGGGAGATGTTGGCAAACCTGCTTCTACCGATCGACCGGTTATTGAAAGGTCTTATTCTTACTCGCTACTTCTTGTGTTTGAAAGCAAAGATAAACACGACAGTTACCAGGTCGATCCCATTCATGTAAAATTTGTTGATGGCTGCTCTTCTCTATGGAGCAAGGTGTTGATTTATGATTCGGAGAGTTAGGAAATACGTGTAATCAATTTTCCTTATTATTCTTTTTCCACTAATTCCCGGTTGGTTTCAAATAAAAGCTTCACTGCGTCTGACAGATTAATCCTGAGTTCTTCAATTGTTTTACCTTGAGACATAGCAGCAGGTATTTCCTCTACTTGTCCTATATACCATCCGTCTTCTGATTTTTCTATAATAGCTGTTAATTTCATTATTCAAAATTTAACCGGTCAACATACTATCGCAATAACGAACGATATCAATTGCTCTTATTTACCAACACTTCATAATCTTGAAGCGTATCAATGTCAACTACTCCTGCTTCAAATGGAATAGAAGCAACAGAAGACAAATGTTTTAGTAATATTTTTTTTCCTCCCTCCTCACCTTTCAATGTCATTAATTCAGGAAAAAATGATTTATCAAACAAGGCAGGTACGCCAAAAGTATCATTGTAAGAACAAGCTGCAATGAGTTTACCAGAAGCACTTTTTGTATGTACCAGGCTGACAAGTAAATGTTCATCCGCAAAAGGTTGATCACAAACCATCAGAATTACATCATCAGCTTTCGGATGATATTGCAATAAGGCAGTTATACCAGCTTTAACAGAAGAAGCCATTCCTTCCATCCGGTTTTTATTTTCAACTACGATAACCTGTTCGTTTTCTATTTGAGAAAGTATTTCTTTTTCATTCGCTTCGGTCACAACAAATACAGGCCCGACACCAGCATTAACGGCAGCATCAACAGCATGTTTCAAAAGAGTTTTGTCTTTATAAAGCAAGAGTTGCTTTGCCCGTCCTAACCTGGATGAGGAACCTGCCGCAAGAATGATGATTCCTGTCATTATTTAAGTGATAAAGGTGAATGAAGTACCTGCTGTGTTTCTCTGGGATGAATTGTCTCTTTTCCCCGTAATGAAGCGCCTGTTCTTTTTGAAAGCACCGCTTTTATTTCTGAAATGATAGACAATGCAATTTCTCCGGCAGTTTCTGCACCAATGTCTAAACCTGCCGGACCAAACAAATTGGCTGCACTTTCGTCAGTTACTGAGATTCCTTCAGTTCTTAATTCATCTAACATCCGCTCCAGTTTTTTCTTTGGTCCCAAAGCTCCTATATATGGAAGCTGTAACGGCAGCAATTCTCTTAACGCAGCTATGTCATAATTGTAATTGTGAGTCAATAATACAGCAACAGAATTAGCATCGAAACTAACCTGCGAAAGAACGTTTTCAAGTTTTGAAATAAGAACACTTTTAGCAGCAGGAAAAC
>CAXUMK010000023.1:0-12193 GCA_964251885.1 uncultured Segetibacter sp.
AGTCTTGCTAAGACTTTAATCAAGCTACCTTTTTCAATAAAGTTCTTATTATTTTAAAATTAAAATAATATAAAACCTTTTCATTTGAAATGAGTTGCACAATGTGTCATTGGCAGGAGGAACGACGAAGCAATCCCTTCATTTGCCTGTGTGCCGGTTAAGCTGCGTGATGGATTGTACTTGTATAGCTTTATGGAGCTTTTTTTAAAGGCACTAATGTTCACCGATTTTTTTAAGCTTCTCCTCTACCGGTACCTTTAATTGTGTCGTCACAAAGATATTTCTGCTACATTGGGCATCTTAAATCTATTAAATATGAGTTTTTATCAAACAGCTATTAAAAAAGTTTCGGGTAAATCGACTGTTTTTCTCAGCGCTGCTGCCTTTGCCATTATGTCGGTTGCAGCGACTGCAAAAGAAAGTGCAAACTTTGCGGGAGACTGGACACTGAATGAGCAAAAAAGCGAACTGGGAGATTTTGGAGGAAGAATGGTTGCAAAAAAATTAAAAGTAACCCAAACAGCGGATGCAATAACTGAAGAAAAAACATCCTCTTTTAACGGCCAGGAAAGAAAAACAACAGAAAAACTAACGCTGGACGGAAAAGAATCTGAAAATGCAGGTTTTGGTAATTCAAAAAAGAAGTCAACAGCAAAATGGTCTGATGATGGACAAACTTTAATGGTTAATTCAACTACTACAATGGACAGAAATGGCGAAACAATGGAGATAAAAGGAACTGAGACATGGAAACTATTAGACGGAGGAAAAACACTTTCTGTTGAAACAACATCTACTTCGCCAAGAGGAACTTTTACGGTTAAAGCTATGTACGAAAAGTAAATAACATTTTTACTGCTTCGCCAGAATTTAAAATTGAAAAGTAAGCTTCCGGTTCGGGAGCTTTTTTTATGAATTTAATTGCCCCCAGAATTAATTTATTTGACTTCTTTTGCAGATTAATTTTTTATGGTTTTCGAACGTATATTATTCAAAAGTGACTTTTGTAAAAATAAATTATGAGCAAATTAAAAGCAGTACTGTTTGACCTGGATGGAACATTACTCGACAATAATGACGTGCATTTAAAAGCATGGAAGCAATATCTTAAAGAGAACGGAAAGGAAATCTCTGACGAGGATTATAAAAAAAATATCAGCGGCAGAACCAATAAAGATGCGGTTGAACACATCTACGATAAAAAAATGAGCGAAGAAGAGGCAGCCGGTTATTACCTGAAAAAAGAAGAGATATACCGTAAAATGTTTGCTCCGCAAATTGCACCAATCTCCGGCTTACCTGAATTTCTGCAGGAGCTTGCTGATAATAATATCGCTATGGCTATTGCTACCTCGGGCATTCAGGTTAATATAGATTTTATGTTTGAGCATGTGCCGATAAAGCAATATTTCAAAAAAGTAATCAACTCAACTCATGTAACCAAAGGAAAGCCTGATCCTGCAATCTTTTTGAAGACAGCGGAGGAACTGGGTGTTGCACCTGAAAGTTGTATTGTTTTCGAAGATTCGCCATCGGGAGTAAAGGCTGCAAAGTCAGCAAAAATGAAAGTAGCAGCCTTAACTACAAGCCATACAAAAGACGAATTAAAAGAAGCCGATATTGTTATAAAAGATTATACAGAAATAAACCTCGAAAAGCTGTTATCGGTTATTTGAAGCATCAATTCTCGCACAACAAATTAAACTTGTCTCTTAGCGTAAGCCATTCATTTAATAAACGATAGGGGAAATTTGACATCATCACGAGTTGGTCAATAGAAATGTCGAACAGATTTTTAACGGAAGTAATCTCATTAGCTTCCATAAATTTATGCAGATCGCGGCTGCAAAAAAGGAGTCTTGAATTTTTTACCATGGGATAAAGATTTATAATAACAAAACGAACGAAGGATATTGAATATTGTAATTATAAAGTGGCTGTGGTAAAAATGTTTTTATTGAAAAGGAATTACACTTTCAAAGGGGTAAAATCTGATAAAGACAACTTACGCTCTTCGTCATTGCGAGGAGGGACGACGAAGCAATCCCACAATCATTTCAGTCGATGAAGTAGAAGGGATTGCTTCGTTCCTCCAATAACGAGGTCACTAATTTATCCCTTAACAATTATAATTATACTCTTCCACCTTTAATTTCCTCCACCACAGCCGGATCTAACAAGGTGGTTGTATCTCCAAGATTTTCAAGCTCGCCTTCTGCAATTTTCCTCAGAATCCTTCTCATTATTTTTCCGCTTCTTGTTTTTGGCAAACCGGTTACAAACTGAATTTTATCAGGCTTTGCAATCGCTCCTATTATCCTGGTAACTGTAACAAGTATATCTTTTCTATTGCGCTCGTCTGTCTCCTCGCGGCCGTTATAAATCACAAAAGCATAAATTCCCTGGCCTTTAATATCATGATTATAACCCACCACAGCACTTTCTATAACTCCTGCATGCATGTTTATGGCATTTTCAACCTCGGCAGTTCCAATGCGGTGACCGCTTACATTCAGCACATCATCTACCCTTCCTGTTATTCTAAAGAAACCATCTTTATCTTTCAAAGCTCCATCGCCGGTAAAATAAAGATTTTTATAAGCAGAAAAATAAGTAAGCCTGCATCGTTCATGGTCTCCGTAAGTAGTTCGTAATATGCCCGGCCATGGAAACCGGATGCACAGGTTTCCCGAAATCACTTCCTCATCTGTTTGTTGCATCTCATTTCCTTTTTCGTCTACCAATACCGGTTGAATACCGGGAAGAGGCAAAGTTGCCCAGCCCGGTCTTGCCGGTGTTATGCCTGCCAGATTCGATATAAGAATTCCACCTGTTTCTGTTTGCCACCAGGTATCTACAACGGGGCATTTTCCTTTACCAATTTTTTCATCGTACCAATGCCACGCTTCCTCGTTTATTGGTTCGCCAACAGTTCCCAAAACTTTCAGGCTGTTCAGGTCTCTGCCTTCCAAAGGTGCATCTCCAAAACCCATCAGGCTTCTCAACGCAGTGGGAGCAGTATAAAAAACGTTCACTTTAAACCTGTCAATGATGCTCCAAAACCTGCCTGCATCCGGAAATGTAGGGATGCCTTCAAAAATCAGCGTGCTTGCTCCTGCACTCAACGGACCATAAATGATATAACTGTGGCCGGTTATCCAGCCGATATCAGCAGTACAAAAATGTACATCGCCGGGCTGATATTGAAAAACATTGATAAAAGAATAATTGGTGTACACCATATAACCACCGCAGGTATGCACTACGCCTTTAGGCTTACCTGTGCTGCCCGATGTGTACAATATAAAAAGCGGGTCTTCAGCATCCATTTCCTCAGCGGGAAAATCGTGCAGACCTAAAGTTTCTACTTTTTTGATCTCATCATCCCACCACACATCGCGGCCTTTGATCATGCTGACCGGCGTATGTGTGCGGGTATACACAACCACCTTTTTTACAAATCGAATTCCTATCAGTGCATCATCAATCACACTTTTCAAGGGAATATCTTTTGCTCCTCTGAATGCCCCATCACAAGTAATGATGTATTCTGCCTGCGCATCTATCAGCCTGTCTGCAATGCTTTGCGCACTAAAGCCGCCAAAAATAACGCTGTGTATCGCTCCCACCCGTGCACAAGCTAAGACAGCAATTGCCAGCTCAGGTATCATGCCCATGTAAATACACACCCGGTCGCCTTTTTGTACACCATTGTTTTTTAAAACGTGCGCAAACTGGCACACTTTCTCATACAATCTTTTATATGTCAAACTCCGGTGATGCTCCTCGGGGTCATTGGCTTCCCATAATATTGCAGGCTGGTCTCCTTTTGTTTCAAGGTGGCGGTCGAGACAGTTTTCGGTAATGTTTAATTTCGCCCCGGCAAACCACTCAATTTTTGGATCGGTAAAATTCCAATTCAATACACTATCCCACTTATTTTTCCATGTAAAGTTTTCTGCAATCTCAGCCCAAAAACTTTCGGGATTTTCGACACTTTTTTTGTAAGCGCTTTTGTAGTCTTCAAAACTGGTAATCTGGTGAGGAAATGGCATAACAATAATTATTAAATGAGCGTCTTAAGCAAACATATAAAAACCGAGTTAACGTACAACAATTATCGCTTAAAATACAGGCAGTATTTTTTCTTTTGTTACCAGCTTTTGTTTTTTATGGCTGCAGCCGTTGCGTCGCACACTTATGCTTTTAGTAATTCTATTCATCGATTCAAATAGAACCGATATCATACTGCCCGCCTTATAAGTTTCCTGCTAAACGGGACAAGTAGTGAATTGGTGAATATGGAGCAAACCGTCGAAGTGTGCGACGCAACAATGAAAAATAGTAGCAATAATGCCGGGCTCATAAAAAAAATTCATTGCCAATTATTACACGGCGTCCAGTATAGTTTTAATTTTATTCAAATTCTTTCTATGTCCGCCATTGCAAAAACAGTGATTTCTGAAAGTGAATATCTTGAGCTTGAACGAAAAGCTTTGAGTAAAAGTGAATATTACAAAGGTGAAGTATTTGTTATGGCAGGAGCTACAAAAGAGCATAATAAAATTGTGGCATCCATTATTTCTGAAATAGGACAACATCTAAAAGGTAAAGGGTGTTCTTTTTTTCCCAGCGACCTGAGAGTACACAATTTTGGGAATACTTTATATACTTACCCCGATGTTACAATCGTATGCGGCGAAGAAGAATATCTTGATAATAAGTTTGACACGCTCGTAAATCCAACTGTGTTGTTCGAAGTGCTTTCTACTGCAACTGAAGATTATGACCGGGGCACAAAATTCAAATTATACCGTACCCTTCCATCCCTTCAAAACTATGTATTGGTAAGCAGCACAGAATATGCAGCAGAAGTATATACACGAAGAGGCGATACGTGGGTACTGACCACTGCCAAAGACACAAGTGAGCATATTCATATCAGTGCTATCAATTATGATTTCGCTCTTGCAGATATCTATGCTCAGATATATGAGTTCCCTTCAGAGTAAAATAAGATTTCCTGAGAGACGGCTTAATTGAAAAATGTGATTGCTTACCAGGTGAAGGTTTTCATGCTAAAACAAATCCCGCAAGCCTGATCATAAGTCCTTTATTACCTTCAACCTTTTACTCTTACAATTGTTTGTCCTCTAAAAAACAAATGAAGCAAACTATCAATATTTTTTGGTTTAGAAGAGATTTCAGGCTTTCTGACAATGCTGCTTTATACTATGCCTTGAAAGAAGGAAATCCTGTGTTACCAATTTTTATTTTTGACAGGGCAATCTTAGATAAATTAGAAGACAAAGCGGACAAACGGGTTACTTTCATTCATGCTGCCATAGAGGAAATGCAGCAGCAGTTGATCTCTCTTCAAAGCAGTCTCAAGGTTTTTTATGGTTTTCCCGAAGATGTTTTTCTAGCACTGATTACAGAATTTACTGTTCAAAAAGTGTTTACCAACCATGATTACGAACCGTATGCAAAGGAGAGAGATGGCAAAGTGAAAGAGCTGTTGCAAAATGCCGGAGCGACCTTTCACACTTACAAAGACCAGGTGATTTTTGAAAAGGATGAAATCTTAAAAGACAATGGCGAGCCCTATACTGTCTTTACTCCATACAGCAGAAAATGGAAGGCTGTTTTAAATGACTTTTTTCTTTCCTCTTATCCCACCGAAAAATATTTTAATAACTTTTTTAAACAAGGTCCCCAGGCAATACCCTCTCTTCAGTCAATGGGGTTTAAGCAGGTCGTACATCCCTTTCCCTCAAAGGAATTGAAAGACGAGGTGATTAAAAAATATGGAGCTACCAGAGATTTTCCGGGTGTTGAAAATGGCACGTCGAGGCTGGGAGTGCATTTGCGGTTTGGAACAGTAAGCATAAGAGAAATTGCACGGATTGCAAAAGGTTTGAATGATACGTATTTGAATGAATTGATCTGGCGCGACTTCTATCAAATGATATTGTGGCATTTTCCGCAGGTAGGGCAAGGGCGGGCTTTTAAGCCCGAATACGAAAAAATAGAATGGCGTAATAACGAAGAGGAATTTGAAAAGTGGTGCATCGGAATGACAGGCTATCCTATTGTAGACGCAGGCATAAGGGAACTGAATGAAACAGGTTTTATGCATAACCGGGTAAGAATGGTAACAGCGTCTTTTTTATCCAAACACCTGCTTATAGACTGGCGATGGGGCGAAGCTTATTTTGCTCAAAAACTGCTTGATTTTGACTTAGCAGCAAACAACGGCGGTTGGCAGTGGGCAGCCGGAAGCGGCTGTGATGCCGCCCCGTACTTTCGCATCTTCAACCCTTCTTTGCAGGCTACAAAATTTGATAAAAGCCTTGACTATATTAAAAAATGGATTCCTGAACTAAATGATTTCTCGTATCCCCAGCCAATAGTTGAACATGATTTTGCCCGCAAAAGAGCATTGGAAGTATATGGAAGGGTTTTAAAAAAGGTCTGATTGGTTTATTCTGCAAAAATGTTTTCAAAATACATTTGGTCTCCATGAATTGTTGCATACACTTCCAGCAATTTCTTTACTGCCTGTTTGCCTTCTTCACCTAAATCAATGGAAAAATTATTTACGTATAGATCAATGTGCTTTCTCATCACGTCTTCGCTCATCTCCTGCGAGTGGCTGCTGATGTAAGATGAGATTTCAGGGTATTTGCTGAATGAATACTCTACGCTTTTTCTTATCAGCCTGTCTAATTTTTGCTGCACGTCTTTATCCATTTCTTTTTTTACAATTATTCCGCCGAGAGGTATGGGGGCGCCTGTTGCTTTTTCCCAGTATTCGCCCAAATCCATTAGCTTTATAAGGCCTTTATCCTGGTAAGTAAAACGGTTTTCATGTATGATAACACCGGCATCTGCTTTACCAGTAAGCACTGCATCTTCTATTTCATTAAAAACAAGAAAGCGTTTGTTTTTAGCAGCAGGGAAGGTGTAGGAAAATAACATGTGAGCGGTTGTGTTTACTCCCGGAATGGCAACAGACATATTTTCAATTGCATCCGGCAAATCGGTTATCTCCCTTTTGGAAATAAGCAAAGGTCCTACACCTTTTCCTAAAGCGCCGCCACTATTTAAAACTTTGTAATCCTTTAAAACCAAAGGCAAAACACCATAACTAATTTTGCTAATGTCTAACTTTTTTTCAATTGCCCATTTATTCAAAGTCTGTACATCCTCGAGTACGGTTTCAAATTCAAAACCTTCCGTATCTATTTTATTATTTACAAGGGCATCAAAAATAAAAGTATCATTTGGGCACGGGCTAAATCCTATCGTAAATTTCATTGGAGTTCCTTTTATTTAATCAATACAATCACTATTCGGGCCACCAATATACCTGCTGCTTTTAAAACAGTAAAAAAACATTTTTTTACCTGGAAGTAAACTTAACTGCACAAGGGATAAAAAAGTGAGTAGAACTTTTTTGAACCCGGCTGTATTACTACTATGAGTCAGCCTTGCGTCGCACTCTTCTACTTTTTATTCTTTATTGAACAAGCCAGGAAGTCGCTTATATCCCTTGACAACTATAGCCGAATTCGAAGAAGCTAATAAGACAGGATTGTAATTGCTGAGGTCGTGTTAAGAATCAAAAAAGGGCATGATAAACATGCCCTTTCGGGAACCCTAATTTCTATTAGCAAAAACAGCAATCTAACGGCAAGCATGTAAGTATTTTAACTGCTTGACAAGACAAAGTAATGCTATTTCTTTGTAACTAACAAACGTTAGTATTATTTGGCTAAAGATAATTTTCAAGAGTTATAAACCAGCGAGTGTTGGTAAGAGCAGCAGCATAAACAGAACTATAAATAGAATATTTATTTTTTATGACAACAGCATGACAGTGCAATTATGCCACTCCTTTGCCTGCAATTACCTTTGCATAATAGAATTAAAAACCCTGATGACAGCAGACAAGCAAAACAACCTTTCTACATTTTTTGTCGCCGGAATAAATTACAAGAAAACAGATGCTTCCATAAGAGGTCAGTTTGCAATTAATCATACTCAATATGCTGATATTTTAGCGATCGCTCCTTCTTTCGGAGTGTCAGAATGTTTTATTCTTTCTACCTGCAACCGTACTGAAATGTATGGCTTTGCTGATAATGCTTGCCAGCTTGTTGAACTGCTTTGTACACAAACAACGGGCGATAAAGAAACTTTTTCTAAACTGTGTTATATAAAACAAGGGACAGAAGCCGTACAACACATTTTTGAAGTAGGTGCAGGTTTAGAATCTCAGATATTAGGGGATTACGAAATAACAGGTCAACTGAAACTGGCTGTGAAGTTTGCAAAAGAAAATGGTTTTGTTGGCGCTTTTACCGAAAGACTGGTAAATAGTGTGCTGCAATCGACAAAGGTTATAAAGAATAAGACAGCATTAAGCGGCGGAACAGTATCGGTTTCTTTTGCGGCAATACAGTATATTAAAAAGCATGTCGCTAAAATTGCGAGCAAGGATATTTTGCTGTTAGGTACCGGCAAGATTGGAAGAAACACATGTAAAAATCTAGTTGACTACCTCAACACCAAAAGGATTACACTCATTAACAGGACAGAAGAAAAATCGATAGAGCTTGCAGACGAGTTAGGGCTGCATCATGCTTCTATGGACGACCTTTCTGCTCTCATACGATCTTCTGATATAATCCTGGTGGCTACCAACAGCAATTCTCCTGTCATTTTAAAATCTCATCTTCAAAACTGCGGAGATAAAATAATCATTGATCTATCTATTCCTTACAACGTTGAGAAAGAAGCAGAGGCATTACCAAATGTAACATTGATAAACGTAGATGAATTATCTAAGCTGAAAGATGAAACGCTGCAAAAACGAATGGCAGAAGTTCCGGCAGCAAAGGCGATCATTGCTGAACATAAGGGCGAATTTTTAGAGTGGTGCTACCAGCGCAAAAATGTACCGGTCATAAAAGCGGTGAAGCAAAAGCTGCACGACATGCATTCCTGCGGGCTTTACCTTTCCTGTTATACAAATGATACTTCCCATATAAATGCGCTTGCACCTGTTAATCAGGAGGCAATACAAAAGGTTATAAAAAACATGGCTGTCAAAATGCGTCAGCAGCATCAGCCGGGATGCTCTTACATAGAGGCCATCAACGATTTTATAACTACCCATCGCAATTAAGAATGAACAACAAGGTTGTAAGAATTGGTACCCGCGAAAGCCAGCTCGCAGTAGGGCAGGCTAACTGCGTAAAAGAATTACTATCCGGCCAGGGACTGGAAGCCGAACTGGTTTACATAAAAAGTGAAGGCGACATTGACCTTAAAACCCCTCTGTACGAAATTGGCGTGCAAGGCATTTTTACCCGCACTCTCGATATAGCCTTGCTGAATAACCGTATTGATATTGCCGTTCACAGCATGAAGGATGTACCTACACAACTTCCAAAAGGCATAGTTCAGTGTGCAGTTTTAAAAAGAGCATCTTACAAAGATTTATTGGTTTACAAAGGAGATGCTTCTGCATTAGAAGAAACGCTGGGTTATGTGAATGGTCAATGGTCAATAGTCAATAGTCAGGATAAAGAATCCACCGTTCACCATTCACCATTCACAACTCACAACTCACAACTCACAACTCACAACTCACTCTTCACCATCGCCACCAGCAGTATTCGCAGAAAGGCGCAGTGGCTTAACCGCTATCCCAATCATTCAGTGGAAAATTTAAGAGGTAATGTAAATACGCGCCTTCGCAAGGTCTCGGAAAGTGATTGGGACGGGGCAATTTTTGCCGCTGCAGGTTTGGAAAGGATAAACCTAAGACCTGAAACTTCTATAGAACTGGACTGGATGTTACCTGCCCCTGCTCAGGGAGCTATCGTTGTTGTTTGCCGTGATGACGATTCTTTATCTTATGAAGCATGTCGTTACTTTAATGATTATGCAACTGAATTATGTACCCAGGTTGAAAAGGGATTTTTAAGAACACTGATGGGTGGATGCTCAACACCAGTAAGTGCTTTGGCTGAAATAAAAGATCAAAACCTGGTTTTTAAAGGCAACCTGTTTACAGTTGATGGCCGCAAAAGAGTGGACATAGAAAAGACCGCGGCAATAACTGAAGCTGCTGACCTCGGACATATTGCCGCACTTGAAATTTTGGCAAACGGAGGTCAGGAAATTGCAGACGGTATTCATCATGAAAGATAAAGAAATCCGCATATTAAGCACCCGGCCTCTTGACAGAGCGCTGATTGAAAAAGCTTCTTTTCAAAACATTACTATTGACACCGTCTCTTTTATTGAAATAAAAAAAATGGTGTCAGACGATGTTGCCAGACAGATTCAATTATTATCAAAACAAAAGGCAACGGTAGTATTTACCAGCATGAATGCTGTAGAGATCGTGGTAGAGACAGTACCGGTAAATCCGTTAATGCCAGATTGGAAAATTTATTGCATAGGTGGAACGACCTTCACGCTGGTTAAAAAGTACTGGCCTTTTGAAGCCATTGCTTTTACTGCGAAAGATGCTACGGAACTGGCTGCAAAAATAGTAGCCGATAAGGTTGAAAAAGCGGTTTTCTTTTGCGGCAATCAACGACGTGAAGAACTGCCGGTGATACTCGAAAAAGCGAAAATACCAGTCGAAGAATTGATAGTGTACGAAACCATCGAAACACCTGTAACTGTGCAGGGTAATTATGACGCTGTTTTGTTTTTTAGCCCGAGCGCTGTTCACAGTTTCTTTTCTAACAATCAATCTTCTGAAAACTCAATTTTTTTTGCTATCGGCAACACAACCGCGACAGCCATCAAACAGTTTAGTACGAATAATGTTATTGTCGGTGACTTTCCTGCAAAAGATCAATTGGTAGATAAAGCGATGAAGTTTTTTAGTGAAAGATGACAAAATCAATCCAAACATAAGAGATGAAAAACACGAATGAAACAGAGGAATCAGACTTCGGATTTTGTTTTTGTTTTTGGTTGCCGGCTTTTTGAAACTTTTATGAGTCATCGTTGTGTCACTCCCTTGTACCGCAAACCATCAGGCAGCAATTAAAAGACATCTAAATGAAATTCCGGAGGAAAAAGTGAAAAGTATAAATGAAAAGCACAAACATTCACAACTCACAATTCACAACTCACTTCATGACCGAACTTAAAAATGATTTAGTTCTAAGAGCCTTAAAAGGAGAACAAACGGAACGCGTGCCGGTTTGGATGATGCGCCAGGCGGGTCGTTACTTACCCGACTATTTAAAGCTAAAAGCGAAATACGATTTCTTTACCCGTGTGCAAACACCTGAACTGGCAACAGAAATAACCCTTCAGCCAATAGACCAGGTAGGCGTAGATGCCGCCATTATTTTTTCTGACATTCTGGTTATTCCTCAGGCAATGGGAGTGGAGGTGTTGATGGAAGAAGGAAAAGGCCCATCGCTCCCAAACGTGATCAAATCCCAAAGCGATATTGATGCACTCATAACCGAAGATGTTGAGGAAAGTTTGAAGTATGTAACAGATGCATTATCACTTACAAAAAAAGAATTAAACGGCCGGGTTCCGCTGATTGGTTTTGCCGGCGCACCCTGGACGATTTTGTGTTATATGGTCGAGGGCAAAGGAAGTAAAACATGGGATAAAGCAAAGCAGTTTGCTTACGCCCAGCCCCAGCTTGCACATCAGTTACTGCAAAAGATAACCAACATCACAATTAATTATTTAAAGGCGCAGGCAAAAGCTGGTGCTGACTTAGTACAGGTGTTCGATAGCTGGGCCGGTTCATTAAGTCCGGGTGATTTTAAAACGTATTCGCAGCCTTATCTTATTCAGATTGCAGATGCATTAAAAGACATTGTACCCGTCATCTTATTTCCAAAAGGAACGTGGTATGCTTTGAAAGACCTAAGCCAAACCAGTGCAGCAGGCCTGGGATTAGACTGGTGTATTGACCCAAAATTTGCAAGGGAACTTACCGGCAACAGTATAACATTGCAAGGCAACTTCGATCCGTCAAAGCTGCTTGCCCCTATACCCGAAATCAAAAAAGCAGTCAAGGAAATGATCGACGGTTTTGGAACACAACGCTACATCGCCAACCTGGGTCACGGCATAATGCCCAATGTTCCCGTTGACCACGCAAAGGCGTTTGTGGATGCAGTGAAGGAATACA
>CAXUMK010000023.1:12203-14813 GCA_964251885.1 uncultured Segetibacter sp.
TACAGGTTGTGAGTAGTGAGCAGTCAGTTGTGAGTAGTGAGTGGTGAGTGGTGAGTTGTCAGTGATGAGTGGCGAAAAGCAAAGGAAATTTATTCTAATTAATAAAACTTAAATTATGTTTTTACAATTAGCTCATACTAAACTGAATGTTTATCAACAAACCAGAAAATTTACTCTCGAATGTTACAAAGTCACTAAACTTCTTCCTACCGATGAAAGATTTGCAATGGTGCAGCAACTAAGAAGAGCAGCATTATCAGTTCATTTGAATTTAGCTGAAGGAGCATCGAGGAAATCGATAACTGAAAGAAAAAGATATTATGAAGTTTCAAGAGGCTCTTTAATAGAAGTAGATACGGCTATTGGTATTGCGTTTGATTTGGAATATGTAACAATGGAGCAATTAGAAAATTTAGGAAAGTCAATAATTGACACCTTTAAATTGTTAACAGGATTAATAAATCAGGGAAATAACACTCACACCTGACAATTCACAACTCACAACTCACAATCAAACATGCCGCATAAAACAGAGACAGCAGAGATAAGAGGAGAGTGGATAAATTTTGTGTACAATCTGCAGGACAAGATTTGCGTCACCTTAGAAGAAGTGGACGGCGGCGCAAAATTTAAAGAGGACGATTGGCAGAGAGCCGAGGGCAAAGGTGGCGGAGGCAGAACAAAGGTTATTGCCAACGGTAATGTTTTCGAAAAAGGTGGAGTGAATACGTCGGTTGTTTACGGTCACGTAACAGAGAAGATGCGTAAAGGATTAAATATTAATGGCAATAAGTGGTTCGCGTGTGGATTAAGTCTCGTTATTCATCCGTTTAATCCTTTTGTACCAACTGTTCATGCAAATTACCGCATGTTTGAATTGTATGACGAAAACGACAACTTGAGTGACCGCTGGTTTGGCGGCGGCACAGACCTTACCCCTTACTATCTTTTTGAAGAGGATGCAAAACATTTTCATCAAACCTATAAAAATGTTTGTGACAGGTTTGATGTCTCATTTTATCCGACTTTTAAAAAAGAGTGCGATAACTACTTTGTCAACTTTCACCGCAATAACGAAAGGCGTGGCATCGGCGGAATTTTCTACGACCATCAACGGCCTGATGAAAAGCATGATGTAAACTTTTGGATAGAGTTTGGTAAAGCATGTGGCAATGCTTTCACCGAAGCGTACATTCCTCTCGTAACCAAAAGAAAAGATACGCCTTTTACCGCGCAGCATAAATACTGGCAGGAAATAAGAAGAGGCCGCTATGTAGAATTTAATTTAGTGCATGACCGCGGTACTTTATTTGGTTTGAAAACGAATGGCAGAACGGAAAGCATTTTGATGAGTTTGCCGCCAACAGTACGCTTCGAATACGATTATCAGCCAGAGGCCGGAAGTGAAGAGGACAAGTTGTTACAGGTATGTTTGCACCCAAAAGAATGGATTTCAAAAGAAATTGCTGATTTGGGGATGTAGAGATTTTGTGATTTTGAGCAAACGTCACTTATATCCGTTTAATGAGTGGATTTCAAAAGAAATTGCTGATTAGGATGTAGAGATTCATGATTTCCTACAACCAAGTAAATTAAAAGTTATGAATAAGTTTGAATTGCAAAAGAGAACAAAGAAGTTTCATGTTGATGTTATTAAAATCTGCAGTCACTTTCCTAAAAACGCTGCAGGATACGAAACGGCTAAACAATTAATAAGAGCGGCGGGTTCAGTTGGGGCAAACTACAGAGCAGCTTGCAGAGGAAAATCTAAAGCAGATTTTATATAGAAAATTGAAGTGGTTTTAGAAGAAGCAGATGAGTCGTTATACTGGCTTGAAGTATCACAAGAGGCTGAATTATTAGCACCATCAGAACAATTGAATTCTTTATTAAAAGAAGCAAACGAAATAGTAAGCATATTTAATGCTGCTGACATAACTGCCAAGAGAAAAAGGGATGAACAAAATCCCAATATCAACAAATCTCAAAATCAGAAATAACAGATGTATCTACAAAGAAGAAACAGAATTTTAAGAGCAACACCTGCCATAAGAAGCATGGTTGCCGAAACAATTTTAACCCCGTGCAATTTTATAGCTCCTTTATTTATAGATGAAGGAGAAAATGTAGAAACGGAAATTGCATCCATGCCCAACTATTACCGGCGAAGTCTTGACCTTACAATAAAGGAAGTGAAAGACCTTTGGAGCGTTGGAATTAAAAGTGTTTTGCTGTTTATAAAATGCAAAGACGAATGGAAAGACAATACCGGCAAGGAAGCCTGGAACAAAGAAGGACTGATGCAAAGAAGCATCAGGGCTATCAAAGATGCGGTTCCGGGAATGTATGTGATGACAGATGTGGCGCTTGACCCGTATTCATCTTATGGCCATGACGGCATAGTAGAAAATGGAGAAATCGTAAATGACCCAACCGTTGACGCATTGGTGAAAATGAGCGTAAGCCATGCAGAAGCAGGAGTTGATATGGTTGCCCCAAGCGATATGATGGACGGACGCATCGGCGCTATCAGAGAAGGACTGGAAGAAAGCGGTTTTGTAAAAGTGGGCATCATGGCTTACAGCGCAAAGTATGCTTCGTGTTTTTACG
>CAXUMK010000023.1:14823-15732 GCA_964251885.1 uncultured Segetibacter sp.
CCTTCAGAGATGCATTAGACAGCGCTCCGGGATTTGGGGATAAGAAGACCTACCAGATGGATTATGCAAACAGAACCGAAGCCATCAAAGAAACCCTTATGGACATTGAGGAAGGCGCTGACATTGTGATGGTAAAACCGGGTCTTCCCTACCTTGACATTGTACGTGAAGTAAAGAACGCAGTAGATGTTCCGGTGAGCGTATATAACATCAGTGGCGAGTACGCAATGATAAAAGCCGCCGCCAAAATGGGTTGGATAGATGAAAACAAAGCCATCATCGAAACGCTAACGGCATTTAAAAGAGCAGGTGCGGATTTGATTGCGACATACTTTGCTAAGGATGCAGCGAGACTTTTAAATTCCTGAACCACAAAGACACAAAAGCACAAAGTTTCACAAAGCTTAGTGTTTCTTCGTGTTCTTCGTGTCTTTGTGGTTCAAAAAATATATGGAAGCCTAGCTGTTGGATAAATTGATGAAGAAGATTTAATTTTGAACAATGTTGCAGCAAACGCAAATAGATAAACTGGTTGAAGAAATTGCTTTGGGTTATCAACCCGATAAAATTTATCTGTTTGGTTCTTATGCTTCAGGAAGACAAACAGCCAACAGCGATGTTGACCTGTTCATTATAAAAGATACCGGAAAAAGAAGAATTGAAAGAAACCGCGAAGTAAGAAACTGTATCAAAACTTATCCTCTGTCAGGACTTGACATCTTTATATTCACCCCGCTCGAACTGCAGCAAGGCTTGCAACAAACCATTAATATCGGTAAAGAGGCAGTTACTACAGGAAAGCTTGTATATGAAAGAATTTGAAAAATGGTTTAGAAAAGCTGAAAATGACCTGTTGGTAATTAAAAACAACATGGCTTCAGATGAAATACCTATTGATGCCTGTTGTTT
>CAXUMK010000023.1:15742-30356 GCA_964251885.1 uncultured Segetibacter sp.
ACAGCAATCGGCCGAAAAATATCTGAAAGCGTATCTTGTTTCAAAGCAAGTGCACTTCCCTAAAATTCATGATCTGCAGGCTTTACTCAATTTATGTATTGCAATCAATTCTTCTTTCCGCAACATTATGGAACCTGCAGTAAGACTTTCTGATTATGCTATTGCACCAAGATACCCTGACGCTTTTGATGATCTTACTTTAAGCGATGCAAATGATGCCTATAAAGATGCTGTTACAATCAAAAATTTTGTTTTAAACAATTTCTTCAGTTAGAAATATTGATTCATTGTCTTTAATGCAATTTTTTTGGACCCGGCTTTAGTAAGTTTATTTAGCATCCGTTGCGTCGCACACTTATACTGAATAATTCTATTGAGCAAAGAACAACCACTTAAAAAAGATTTACAATAATGAACACGAATACAAGTAAACAACTCTTCTCCCGCGCACAACTCTCCATCCCCGGCGGAGTAAACTCTCCGGTGCGTGCATTTAAGAGCGTTGGCGGAACGCCTGTTTTTATAGATAAAGCAAAAGGCGCTTATTTATATGATGCGGATGGCAACAGGTATATTGATTACATCTCGTCATGGGGGCCAATGATTTTGGGGCATGCTTATGAGCCGGTGGTTAAAGCGATACAGGAACACGCGCTTTACTCTACATCTTATGGAGCGCCTACACTTCTCGAAATTGAGATGGCTGAACTAATACTTAGCATGGTTCCAAATGTTGATTTAATCAGGATGGTCAGCAGTGGAACCGAAGCTTGTATGAGTGCTTTGCGGTTGGCGAGAGGCTACACCGGAAGAAATAAAGTAATCAAATTCGAAGGTCATTATCACGGTCATGCCGATAGCTTTCTGGTTAAAGCTGGCAGCGGCTTAGCTACATTCGATATTCAACTGGTTCCCGGTATTACAGCCGGAGTGTCAAACGATACCCTCGTTGCTTCATATAATAATTTAGAACAGGTTAAACAACTGGTAGCTGACAATAAAGATGAAGTAGCGTGCATCATTCTTGAACCCGTTGCCGGCAATATGGGTTGCATTTTACCGGAACCAGATTTTTTAGAAGGCATTCGCAAACTGTGCGATGAAGAAGGAATTGTTTTTATCCTTGATGAAGTAATGACCGGTTTTAGACTGGCTCCAGGTGGCGCCCAGGAAAAACTGAATATAAAAGTAGACCTTGTAACGTATGGAAAAGTAATCGGCGGCGGTATGCCTGTAGGCGCTTTTGGCGGAAAGAAAGAAATCATGCAGCACATCGCTCCGCTTGGAAATGTGTACCAGGCAGGAACTTTAAGTGGTAACCCAATTGCTATGATTGCCGGCTATACTACTTTAAAAGCTTTAAAAGATAACCCGCTCATTTACCAGGAACTGGAAGACAAAACAGTGTATTTGAAAAATGGATTGCATCAGGTGCTGCAGACCTGGGGCGATCCTTTTGTTATCAACCAGTTTGGATCTATGATCAGCATCCATTTTAGCGACCATCCCGTTACTGATTTTGCCACTGCTGCTTCCGCTAACAATGCACGTTTCAGCAAGTTCTTTCACGCGATGCTGAATAGAGGAATTTACTTGCCGCCTTCTGCTTTTGAAAGCTGGTTTTTAAATAATGCGCTTTCTTATGAAGATATTGACGAAACGATTAAAGCAGTAAAGGAGAGTTTGAAGGAATTATATACTGCATAAGAAAAAGTGAGTGAATTTTTTTTGAACCGGTCCTGATTACTACTATGAGTCAACCGTTGCGTCGCACTCGTGTACTTTTTGTTCTTTATTCAGCAAGGCATATAGTCGCTTGTATCCCTTGACAACTATAAAAAGGAGACGGAGGATGTGGTTTGCCGCAATGAAAAGATAGCGTACAAGGGAGTGACACAACCGGAGATGCACAAAGAACGAATGCCGGTTCTCAAAAAAAGGAAAATATAATTATCTTTTCCTAATCTTTCTTAAAGGGTTTCTTCTCGTATTATGAATTGCATATACGATAACTTCTGAAGCAGTTAATTCAAAAACTACCACATAAGGAAACTTTTCTAATCGTACATCCCGCAGAATATTAAGAGGATTTTCTTCAATAAAACTATAATGAGAAGGATGTAAGGATAAGTCTGAATATCGTTTAGCTACAGCTTCCAAGAACCGCTCTCCTAAACCAGGTTGCTTTTTCTCGTAATATTCATAAGCTTCTATAGCGTCATCAACAGCTTCTTGTTTTACAATTACTGTATAAGCCATCTATTTTTTTGTCCTCTTATTATTTCCAGAGACTCTTCAGGAGTGAATGACTTACTTGTACCGTTAAGATGATCATTCCTTCTTTCGTGCAACATGAAAATAGTTTCATCATCATAAATACTTCCATCTTCTAATTCATCCTCAACAAGCACGTATATAGCGGATAATTTTCTTTCATCGGCCTTGTCAATATATTCATGTAGCTTATTACGCAGAGTTGCACTTTCCATGAGAAATAATTTTAATCAAATTTACTTTTATTTTAGTGACCAGCTAAAATCTTAGTTAAACGCCGCTTTAAACTTTTGTTGTTCTTTGCAGTGGCGCAGTTGCAACTGTTATCATCCGCAACTGTAACATGGGAAAAAAGGCTGAATGAAAAGATAGCGTACAAGGGAGTGACACAACCGGAGATGCAAAAAGAACGAATGCCGGCTTACAAAAAAAATAAAAAAACCAGTAACCCTGGCAAAAGTATGTAAACCTCCGTTTATGGTTATTTCAATGAAAGTTAACAAGCGATTACCTCAACCGCAGGTAGTTTTAATATCTTTGGGTATACTAAAGACATTGTGAAATGGCAAAAATCAAGACAACTGAAAATAACAGCAAAAGAGAGATCATTATTGGGCATGCGGCAAAGCTTTTTAAAGAAAAGGGATACAAAGCCGCAAGCATGAGAGAATTAGCCGCTTTGGTAGGAGTAGAAGCGGCAAGCCTGTATAACCACATAGAATCTAAAAACGATTTGCTGAATGAGATATGCATGAATGTAGCAAAACGCTACACTTCTAATATAGAGAATATTGAAAATGACAACACGAATATCATTACTAAAATAGAAATGCTGCTGCGGTTTCATGTAAATGAAATGATGGAGTGTTACGAAGAAGTCTACGTGACTGACCATGACTGGCGCAATATGGATGAACCGCTTTTAACCGAATACCGCGAAATGCGTAGAAACTACAGAAAGCGGTTTGCGGCAATTGTGCAAAAGGGAATTGACCTGAAAGAGGTAAAGCCATTGGATGCCAACAGTGCAGTTATGATTTTCATAAACGCGATGGGCGCTGTTGACCAATGGCACCGCATTGTGCACAAGGTAAATAGTAAAGACCTTGAAGACAACATCATTACGATATTGGTTGACGGCATTAGAAATTAGATAAAGAGAAGAATTATTGTTTATACAAACCCTGCATTCTGCTGTAAAATAATAGCGCCCTATTTTTGAATTACACCCCATTGTCTACAAACTTTATTTAACTTTCGAGCTTATCTATTAAGTGAATAATGCTTAACCAAACTACATTTTGAATAGTAAAAATTAAGTAGAGTTGCTTACGTTCAAATGTCAAAAATAATTTTATGCGTCTTCATCTTTTTATTATCACCATCATTTCAATTTCATTTTTTGCATGTAAATCATCTGATGAGGTTGATACAATTGTACACAATGGTGTCGTATACACAGTGAATGAAAAATTTGAAACCGTACAGGCTTTTGCAGTAAAAGATGGTAAAATTGTGGCGACCGGTACAAACGAAGAAATACTCAACAAATACAAAGCAAAAGAAACGATTGACGCAAAAGGACAGGCTGTATATCCCGGCCTGATTGATGCGCATGCTCACTTTGTTGGGTATGGACAATCGCTTTTTATGGTTGATCTGTATGGAACCGCAACCTGGGAAGAAGCAGCAGAGAGAGTAAAAAAGTTTGCTAAAGAGCATCCTGAAGAAAAATGGATCAGGGGAAGAGGCTGGGATCAGAATAAATGGCCTGGTAAATCGTACCCGACGAATGATGAACTGAATAAAGCCTTTCCTTCGATACCGGTGATTTTGACAAGAGTTGACGGACATGCTGCAATCATAAACCAAAAAGCTTTAGACATTGCAGGAATAAAAGCCGGACAGCAATTAACCGGGGGAGAGATTGAAACCAAAAATAGTAAACTGACTGGTGTTTTAATTGACAATGCTGTTCGCCTTATCGCCGCTAAAATGCCTGCAAGCACTACTGACGATTATGTAAAATGGTTATCGCTGGCCCAAAAAAATTGCTTTGCAGTCGGACTGACTACAATAGCAGATTGTGGTTTAATGTACAATGATGTACAAACAATTGATGGGCTGCAGAAAGAAGGCAAGCTTGATATAAGAATGTACATAATGCTGAGTGATGACACGGCCAACTACAACCGGTACCTGCACAAAGAGCCATACAAAACAGATAAAATGTTTGTAAAAGGCATAAAGGTATATGCCGATGGTGCACTTGGAAGCCGTGGCGCTTGCTTGCTTGCTCCATATAATGATAAAAAAGGCTGGTACGGGTTTCTGCTGAAGGATAAAAAGTATTTTGACAGCATCGCAGGAGTAATTGCTAAAACTGACTACCAAATGTGCACACATGCGATAGGTGACAGTGCAAACAGGGAGATGCTGAACATTTATAATAAAGCGCTCAACGGCAAGAACGATAAACGCTGGCGCATAGAACATGCACAGGTTATTAATCAGGCTGATTTTGTTTTGTTTGCAAAGTCAAACATCATTCCTTCGGTGCAGCCTACGCATGCAACCAGTGATATGTATTGGGCCGAAGAAAGGTTGGGATCTGCGAGAATAAAGGGAGCTTATGCCTATAAGCAATTGTTACAGCAAAATGGTTGGCTGCCATTGGGCACCGATTTTCCGGTTGAAGATATCAGTCCGTTTAAAACTTTTCTTGCAGCGGTATTTAGGAAAGACGCAAAAGGTTTTCCGGCAGGAGGGTTTCAGTTTGAGAATGCTTTATCAAGAGAAGAAACAATTCGTGGAATGACCATCTGGGCAGCAAAAGCCTGCTTTTTAGAAAACGAAGTGGGAAGTATTGAACCAGGCAAAAAAGCCGATTTTATCATTCTTGATAAAGATTTGATGAAAGTGGAAGAGGCAGACGTTTTAAAAACAAATGTGGTAATGACTTATCTCGGTGGAAAACCTGTTTTCAAAAAATGAGTAAATAGGTGGAGAACATTTCTAACACCAAAATATTTTGAACCCATCTTTTGTAGTGCTGTTATCTTTCAAAACAGCTAATTCTTATCTTGATATGCTGCTATAGGTGAAAACCCTGAAAGGGTTAAATTAAAGTAGCCACGGGTGCAACCCGTGGTGGCTATACACATTTATAACAACTCCGAAGGGGTTGAATATTTTAGCCTCTTTGGCAAGTGTTTGTACTCATCTCAATGATCTTTCTGTTGTTTGTAAGTACTAATGACTTACTATAGTTGTCAAGGGATAAATTAGTGACTTGCCGAATAAAGAATAAAAAGTAGAAGAGTGATCCTTTTCTTTCCTTCCACTGGAAGAAAAGAAAACGACAAATCCATGATTGCAACTGTTGACTCATAGTAGTAATTAGGCCCGGTTCAAAAAAATCCTATTCTTCTTTTTATCACTGACGCAGTATAATTAAACGGTAAGTTTTTCTTTTCAAAAATTATTTACTGCGCAATCTTTGTTATTCAACCCTTTCAGGGTTGTTGGGAGATTAATCCGGTTTACCACGGGTTTCACCCGTAGCTATTTTTGTTTAAGCCCTTTGGGCTTAGAAAGTTGCTAATGTGTGTTACAGTCAGTTTAAAATAAGAATTAGCCTTCCAAAACAGAAACCCCGTCTAATCTTATTTTAAGTAATAAGTTTAAACAGGGTTTTGGTTTAACTGTTCTCATCAAACAGCCTGCTTTGTAAAGTACATGAAGTCAGCGTTCAATGCTTAATTCATCAACCCAAAGCCATTAGAAATTACTTTTTGCCTTTTAAAGTATCTTTCACCGCTTTTTTGGTAGAGTCAAGCACAGCTTTCTTTGCATCAGCAGAAGAATCGATCACGTCTTTTTTAGCGCTGGAAGAAGAGTCTATCATGTCTTTTTTAGCATCAACAGAAGAGTCAACTTTACTCTCGGTAGAAGTGCCGCTGTTACAGGCTACAAAAGAAGTTACCGCTAATACAACAAATAATTTTTTCATTTTAAGGTTTTTAATTACTGTTAATACAAAGTAGTAACAATGGTAACCTTTGAAAATGAACTAATTAACATTTTAATGCTTTTTTAATGTAGAACTGAAACATTATTGCTTATGAAAGTTTGTTTTAATTTTCTGCTTTGCATATAACACAAGAGCGGCTATTGCTTCAACAACAGCCGCTCTTACCAGGGAATAATATCTTTTATTCTTTCACCTCTGTATTCGCAACTGGCTTTTCATATCTCCATTCATCCTTTATCAACGTGTGTTTGTTGGGATATGTTTCATCTCCTGTATTGCCATCATACAACCGTCCGTTTTTCATTACATACTTAATGGTGTTTGAATTACGGATATTGTCTAAAGGGTTTTTATCGAGTATAATCAAATCAGCAAGTTTACCGGTTTCAAGGCTGCCTAAATCTTTTTCAAGTCCTAAGCCTGTAGCGCCTAAGATGGTTGCAACTTTTAATGCATCGTGTGGTTTCATGCCTCCGGATTGCATTGCCCAAAGTTCCCAATGGTAACCAAGCCCCTGCAATTGGCCATGACTTCCAATGCCAGCCAAACCATTTGCCTCCACCAGTGATTTCATTGATTTTGCATGTTTTTGAAATACATGTTCTTCATCCATAAACCAACTGCCCCGTCGTCTTGATTTTTGGGCCAGTTCCTCATAAGGAGTAAAATACTGCAGTTTAGTATCGTGATAAGGTTTTTCTGTCTCGTAAAAATAATTCTCTGCCCATGGGCCGCCATAAGCCACCAGTAAAGTTGGCGTAACGATCATCTTTGCATCTGCAATTGTTTTTACCAGGTCTTTGTACAAAGGAAAAATGGGAATGGCATGTTCATGACCGGGATAGCCGTCGAGCAGGTTGGTTATATTTAGCTTAACGTCTAATCCACCTTCTGTAGTAGGCATTAGTCCCTGGTTTTTTGCCGCCATAATAATCCACTGGCGTTGCTGGCGGTTACCCGTCAGGTACATCTTTATATAATTGGTGTGATAGTACTTGCTGTATTGTTTTAAAATGCTTTCGGCCTGTGCAGAGTCCTGCACGTTATACGCCCAGTACCCGACACCAGGTCCTGTTGAATAGATCCGCGGACCTTCCATCATGCCTGCATCTACCATGTCTCCGTAAGTCAATATATCGGTTGTGCTTGTTTGTGGGTCACGTGTAGTGGTTACGCCATAAGCAAGGTTGGCAGCATAAATCCAAACCTGGTTTTTGTGTAGTCCCCACTGCGGCCACATGTGGGAGTGAACATCAACAAAGCCGGGTATAATCGTTTTTCCCGTCGCATCAATTACCTGCGCCGAAGCAGGAGCAGTGATGCTCCCGCTTTTACCGATTGCTTTTATCCTGTTATTTTCTACCAGAATATCGCCGCTTTCAATTATTTCATCCCCATTCATGGTAATGATACGGGCGCCTTTTATAAATGCTGAACCTGTTGGAATATCTTTATTATAATACACTTTTACCTGGCTCTCTTCAGCTTTGAACTTTGGTTCTTCTTTTGGCTTCAGGTCTTTTTTAAGCGAATCTATTTTGGCGATTATCCTGTTTGCTTTCATTGTATCGCCTGCAAGCCCGAGAGAGTCGGCTTTTTTTCTGTCTTCGATTTTTTTAGCTGCCCTTACGCTGTCTTCAAAAGCCTGAGCTTTATCTACATCATACACAAAATGGGCATTGCCCAGGCTCCAGTGAATTTTTTTGCCATTTGACTCCCAAAAAGGAAATTCACCGCCTAACTCTGTCACTTTTCTTGCGGGGAAAGTTGCATTGCCGGCATCAGCCAAAGATATGTTTACGGGCTTGCCGGTTTTTGGTATTTCAACCACATAAATTTCGTTTGCTACCTGTGCAAGAGCACGGCCTCCTTCAGGTGAAAGCGTTATTTGGTCGGCATTGTTTGGCTTGTTCTCGGGCTCTGTCGCAGAAGTTTCGGGAAGCATGCAATTATCAGCGCCTGCAGCATATTTAGTATTTGGAACAGCAAAACCATAAGGCGTAATACCGGTAATATGAGCCAGTGTTTTTTCATCTGTTCCATTCCATTGAATAGATAAAAGGTCGCCGTTTCCATTGTTTAGATAAATGAGGTCTTTGCCTTTTACAAAATGAGGATTGTAACGGCCCCGTGAATTATCAATGATAGAAATCGCTCCGCCATTAGCTGGTATCCAGCAGATCTCATCTCGAGATGTATTAAAGCCCGGACCGTAAGACTCTTTGAACTGCTCTCTCTGGCTGCGTTCAAAAACGATTTTATCTCCCTCATTATTAAATACAGGGTTTAAATAGAGTCCGGGTTCTTTATTTAGTTTTTGAACTATTGACTTGGCGGTTGTATTTACCTTCATTAAATCACCGCCTTTTGGTGTCCAGGTTATAAATACAATTGATTTTCCGTCTTTTGACCAGGCAGGCTGCGCCTCAATAAATTCGTTTGCAGTCAGGCGTTTGGGAGTACCGTTGGGATAATCCATGATATACAAACGGTTCAAAACAGTAAAGGCAAGTTGTTTGCCATCAGGTGATGGAACTGCATCGCGTATTTGGGTTGCGAGCGTTTTTATTGAATCCTTCACAGGATATTTAAAATTCACCTTTGGACCTAATTCCAATTGCAGGTTTACAGCAAAAGGTATTTCTTTTGGCGTCGTTCCATCAACAGGAATGCTGTGTATTTTTCCTCCATAGCAGGCGAGCACAGATTTACTGTCGGGCGTAAAAGTCATTCCGGGTAAAACGCCCAAAGTTGCGATCGACTCCTGGTCATCTCTTTGAATAGGATAAGCAAGCCATTTTTCATCTCCTGATTCAAGGTTGCGCAAAATAAGACCGGTTTTATCTTCAAAGCGGCTACCGTACACTAACCATTTGCCATCTTTTGAAACAACAGGAGTAAATGCCGAACCATATCTTGAAGTGATTGTAGCCGTTTTTGCATTTTCCCGGTCGTATTGCCCGATCTCGTATTGAGGCAATTGCGCATTATAATTCCATGAACCAAATCTGCGGGAATAATACACATATCTCCCATCTGCGCTTACTGCCGGGTCAATTGTTTTTATATTAGCGTCGGTAATCAACTGCACCCCGCCGCCGCCATTTTTATGTATCATGTACAACTGCTGAATGCGCCTTCCTTTGCTGTAAATAATGTAGTCACCGTCAGGTGTCCATGCAGCATCGCAAAAATCCTGGTTCTTTTCTTTGGTCAGTTGTACAGTGTCTTTTTTCTCAAAATCTATATACCATACATTGTCGGCGCCGCTGCGATCTGATATAAAGAGCAATCTTTTTCCGTCAGGGCTATAACGGGGGTGTGATTCAAAGGCAATCCCTTTTACAACAGCGGTTGCCGTACCGCCTGTTATTGGAACCGTAAAAATATCTCCCATCATATCAAACACAATGGTTTGTCCGTCGGGACTAATGTCTACTGATGTCCACGTGCCTTCTGATGTCGTAAAGTTTATTTTACGCTGCGGTTTCAGGGGCAGGCCTTTAATCGTTTCGTAAATGACACTGTCTTTTTTGGTTGTGTCTGCAAAAACAGGTTCAGGCTTTTGAAAAGGATTGAATGATGCTTTTGTCTGCATAAAAAACATGACTGTCAGTGCAGAGCCTGCGAATGCAAATAGCTTCAATTGCTTCATGTGAATGTTTTAAAAGTGAGTTGAATGAATGTGATTTATCAGGCAGCGGCAAGCGGAAAGAAAAATTTCCTAAATATAAAGATGTGTTTGCAAGTTGAGAAAGGATTTTATTTTTACGTGGTATTTTGTTCATTGAGTGAATTTCTAATTGTCGCAACCCATCAGGCGTTCCTATGGAACGCTTGACTACTTTCTACATGATACGTTCTACCCACGAAACGTTCCTTTGGAATGACTGGTGGCAAAAAATATATGTATAGCTTTTTCGATCTATAGTACCGTTTATGCTGGTGCGACCATGAAATGTTGTGCATCATTTTAAAGCACTGCTAAAATATTGGTGGTATAAAAGAACTAAACCTTGAAAAATATTAAATAACTCTTTACGTTTGTTACTTATGAAATTAAACACCCTCTACATATTTATGTGCTTATCCAACTTTTGTTTTGCACAATCAGACACTTCCATTGTTTATCTCGCAAAAGATGCACATGAAACCAGTAAAGACAGCGCTTACAGTCTTATTAAATTTTATCGGCAAAACAATGTGTGGCATGGAAAGGAGTATTATTTTAAAAATAGCGTATTAAAATCAGAAGGAGACTACGCCGATAAAAGCGTGAAAATTCCAATTGGCAATTTTAATAACTATACTGAAAATGGCAAGCTTGATTTTACAGCATCTTACAATAATGGGAAGCCGACTGAAGTTACTTACTATTATAAAAGTGGAAGTAAAAAATCCTGGGCTGCATTTGACGATAAAGGAGTGAAGCAGCAAAAAGGATGGGATGAATCAGGAAAGGAAATCAAAAACTTTATAGTAATGAGGGAAGCCAGCTTTAAAGGTGGCATGGAAGGATGGAAAAAATATTTGGAAAAGAACCTGAACGCAAATGTCGCTGCTGATGCGGGTGCGCCACCGGGACAATATACAGTTGAAGTAACATTTAAAGTAAGTGCTCAAGGCTACACAAGTAATGTGAAGGTTAAATCAGTTCCAGCGTTGTGCAAGCCTTGTGGTAATGAAGCAGTGCAAGTCATCCTTAACAGCCGTGAATGGCAACCTGCCATATTGCAAAATGAACCAGTTGAATATCTCGCAAGACAGTTAATTACGTTTGTTGTTTCAGAGAGCAAGAACAAGAAAAAAAATTGACTAAATGAACATGAACTATAGATTAATTTACAATTTTAAATCAAACACCAATCATGCTGAAAAAATTATTCTCTCTCTTAATTATTACTTGTTTAGTATCTAACACTTCTTATTCGCAAAAATTAATGCATGGATTTGGAGCTACGATTTCTGCTTTATATGGCAAAATAACCACTCCTTATTCGTCTTCAAGTTTTTCATTAGCTCAAACTAATCTAACCTATTTTCCCCGGTATAATTTCGTAGAAAATGACAACTCTTCTATTAGTATTGGATTTCCGGTAGGCATTGGCATTGGAATAGCTTCAAATACATACGGAGATGACGCAGGAATATCGTTCGCTTATGATTTGCCTGCCGTGCTGGATTATAATATAGGATGTAAGTCTACAAGTGAAAACGAAAAAACTTTTGGAGGCTATCTTGGTGTTGGTTTTGGATATTATAAGGTTAGCATATCAGGAAGTCAATATTCAGATTTTAAAGGAGCTACATACGGACCTTTATTTAGAGGTGGCTTTCGTATTGGTTCATCTAATGAAAGTTGGGGTGGGCACGCATTAACGATAGGTATGTTTTATAAAAAAGGATTAGAAAAAGACAAATTAAGTACGATAGGTTTCAACGTTTTGTATGACTTATAAGAGGAATTAAAAAACGAACGCACCAAATTAAATGGATTAGACGAAAAGCCCCAAAATTAAGCCCCGTTGCCTGTGAGGTAGCGGGGCTTTTTGTTCTACTCCCTATTGACCTTAGCGTTTTCCGCTATAGGGTACAAAGCAGACGTTTCTTATTTTAACTATTTTAAAATCATGAAGTCTTTTTTAAAAGTTTGCTCACAAGACTTGTTAGATAGCCGATGAAATCGCCCAATACAGAACATACTGTAAAAGTGAGTGACACAACCGGAGCTGAACTACATTCCAAAGCTGGCAACAAAAAAATTCTCAACACTTTACTAAGACATTTTTAAATCTGGTTGAGCATGCCACACGAAGAATGTAACTTCGCCTAATGTCGAATTACCTGAATGAACTGAACGACCAGCAGCGTGAGGCTGTACTGCACAAAGAAGGACCGATCATGATTGTGGCGGGTGCAGGCAGTGGCAAAACAAAAGTTCTTACGACACGTATCGCTCACCTGATGAGTAAACATAAAATAGACGCTTTCAATATTCTTGCACTCACTTTTACCAATAAGGCGGCGGCGGAAATGAAGGAAAGAGTTGAAAAAATCCTCGGAAACACAGAAGCGAGAAATTTATACATCGGTACTTTTCACAGCGTCTTTGCAAGAATACTGCGTGCCGAAGGACCTAAGATCGGTTATCCTCACAACTTTACCATTTACGATACCGATGACAGCAGGAGTGTGATAAAAGCAGTCGTAAACGAACTGAACCTCGATGATAAGCATTATAAACCAAGCATTGTTCACAACCGTATTTCGCAGGCTAAAAATGCTTTGGTAGGTCCCGCTGATTACCAGAATGATTATTATATTCAGCAGGAAGATCAGCGGGCTAACAGGCCGTTGATCGGCCAGATCTACCAGGGCTATGCAGCTCGTTGCTTCAAAAACGGAGCAATGGATTACGATGACCTGCTGTTTAAAATGTATGAACTGCTGCGCGACCTTCCTGAAGTGCTGTACAAATACCAGCACAAGTTTAAGTACATCATGATAGATGAGTACCAGGATACGAATGCCGTGCAGTACCAGATCATAAAATTACTGGCTGCGGTGCACGAAAACATTGCGGTGGTGGGCGATGATGCGCAAAGCATTTATAGTTTCCGGGGCGCTACCATAGAAAATATTTTCCAGTTTCAGAAAGATTATGACGATGTAAAAGTGGTAAAGCTCGAGCAGAACTATCGCAGCACACAAAGCATTCTGAATGTGGCAAACGAGGTCATTAAAAATAATAAAGGACAAATACCAAAGGAGCTTTGGACCGAAAATCTGGAAGGCGAAAAAATACGGCTGGTTCGTACCATGACCGATAACGATGAAGGCAAGTTTGTAGCCGATACCATACAGGAACAGAAGCTGCGCAATCATTATTATAACCGTGAATTTGCCATTTTATATCGCACCAATGCACAAAGCCGCTCATTTGAAGAAAGCCTTCGCAGGATGGGAATCCCATATAGAATTTATGGCGGCCTTAGCTTTTACCAGCGAAAAGAGATTAAAGATGTGCTGGCATACCTGCGGGTAATTGTCAATACACGGGATGAAGAAGCGCTGAAAAGGATCATTAATTATCCCGTTCGCGGCATTGGCAAAACGTCTGTAGAAAAGGCGGTCATTTTTGCAAATGAGCACAACATCAGTATGTGGGAAGTGCTGACAAGAGCCGGAGAGTTTGGCTATAAGTCGGGCGGACTCGAAGCGATTACAAACTTCGTCACGATGATCAAGTATTTTCAGAGTATGCTCAATAGTAAGAATGCGTATGACGTGGCGATACAGGTGGGAAAGCATACTAACCTCGTGAAAGACCTTTTTAACGATAAGACAACTGAAGGTTTGGCGCGGTACGAGAACATCCAGGAGTTGTTTAACTCAATAAAAGAATGGACAGAAAGCCCGTCGAATGACGATGGTGAACTCGGCGATAAAACGCTTGGAAGTTACCTGCAGCAGATTACCCTGCTCACTGATGCAGACGAAGACAAAGAAAACAGCGATGTGGTAAAGATGATGACCATACATGCAGCAAAAGGTCTCGAGTTTGCCTGCGTGTTTGTTGGCGGCATAGAGGAAACCCTTTTTCCAAGCGCTATGTCAATCAATACCCGTGAAGAACTCGAAGAGGAGCGGCGGTTGTTTTATGTGGCTGTTACAAGAGCTAAGAAAAATTTGTGGCTTACTTATTCTAACACCCGCTACCGTTTTGGCCAGCTTGTGCAGAACGAGCCAAGCAGGTTTATAGAAGAAATGCCTGCACAATTCATTGACAAAAGTTTTGCGGGTGGCGGCGCCCGCAACCAGGGCTATAACGACTTTGGCGGAACCTCTGCCTTTGACAGAATGAGCGGCAGCGGCGGATGGAAAAGCAACAGCGCACGAGTTGCCGAAAAGTATGGGCCGCCGCCATCACAAAAAGAAGCAAAGCCTGCTTATATGCCGGCAGCCGCTGCACCACCTAAAGTGATCGAACACAAGCCCAGCGCAGATTTTGCTGCAAGCGATACTTCCGCATTGCAGGTGGGTCAAAAGGTCGAGCACCAGAAATTTGGTTTTGGCGAAGTGTTGAAAATGGAAGGCTCGGGACACAATCCGATTGCAACAGTAAAGTTTGAGCACAATGGAGAGAAGAAGATCATGCTGAATTATGCAAAGCTGAGGATTGTAGAGTAAGAGAACTTGCAAATTTATTTTTTGGGTACCGGCATTCGTTTTTTATTGCTTCATCGTTGCGTCGCATTACGTTCATCTGCATCACATTGGGCATCTTCGGCTTCAATTCAAATTCTG
>CAXUMK010000023.1:30366-36615 GCA_964251885.1 uncultured Segetibacter sp.
ATCAATTATTAAAAATGAAACTTCTTTTTGCGCTAACCTTTTTTGTTTTTTATCTGTCATTTTCTGCAAATGCACAGCCGGGAGAAGACATTCACTGGTCAAAAAACGGCAGCATTTTTTATACTGCCGAAGGCAGTGGGATTGAAGAAATCGCGCTTCCTTCATTTACAAAAAAGGTGATAGTTGATTCTGTGCAGCTTATCCCGCAAGGGCAAAACAAAGCTTTAAAGGTGAGAAGCTTTTCTTTTAGTGAAGACGGTAAAAAGTTATTGATTTTTACCAACACCAAAAGGGTTTGGCGCAGAGATACGAGAGGCGATTACTGGGTGTTTGATGTAAATAGCAAGAGCTTGAATCAATTGGGTAAAGGACGGCCTGCTTCTTCATTGATGTTTGCAAAAGTATCTCCGGATGATTCAAAGGCAGCTTATGTAAGTGAACATAACCTTTACATGGAAGACCTTGCCTCGGGCAAAATAGTGCAGTTGACAAAAGACGGAACAACAAGGCTCATTAACGGAACATTTGATTGGGCTTACGAGGAAGAGTTTGACTGCAGAGATGGTTTCAGATGGAGCCCGGATAGTAAGAATATCGCTTACTGGCAAATCGATGCGACAAAAATCAAAAACTTTCTGCTGATAGATAATACCGATTCGCTGTACTCTTTTACCAAGCCTGTCGAATATCCTAAAGTCGGCGAAAGCCCTTCTCCCGCTAAAGTGGGTGTGGTAAATATTTCAACTGCCAAAACAACCTGGATGAATCTTCCCGGCGACCCTGAGCAGCATTATATTCCACGGATGGAGTGGGCGGCAAACAATGCTGAAATAATATTAGAACAGCTAAACAGGAAGCAGAATGAAGCAAAAGTTTTTTTGTGTAACGCAGCTACCGGCTTGTCAAAAGCAATATATACAGAAGACGACAAGGCATGGATAGATGTAAAAGCACGCTGGAGCGAAGACCCAACCGGTTGGGAATGGATCAACAGTGGGAAAGAATTTTTGTGGGTGTCTGAAAAAGATGGCTGGCGTCATATTTACAGATTGAGTCGCGACGGCAAAGAAGCAAAGATTACAAAGGACAATTATGATATAATGAGTATAGCTGCGATTGACGAACAAAACAATTATATCTATTTTAAAGCATCGCCCCAAAATGCAACGCAGCAATATTTGTACAGGACAAAGCTGGATGGCAAAGGAAACGCCGAACGCGTAAGTCCCCAAGATCAAAATGGTACGCATGAATACAAAATTTCCCCGCAGGTGAAATTTGCCTTTCATACATTCTCTAACCATTTTACTCCTTATACTTACGAATGGATCTCTTTACCCGGTCACTCAGCATTAGACGGGCAAAAAGTGTATCATGCTGTACAGGAAGCTGATCCTTCCAAATCAAACATTTCTTTTTTCACAGTAAAAACGAGCGACGATGTTGAGATGAACGGATGGATGGTAAAGCCCGATCATTTTGTCTCAACAAAAAAATACCCTGTTTTATTTTATGTGTATACCGAGCCGGCAGCTACGACAGTAAATGATGTCTCAGGCGGACAACGCACCTTTTTATATGCAGGTGATATAGCTGCAGATGGGTACATACAAATCAGTCTCGATGGCCGCGGTACTCCTGCTGCGAAAGGAGCAGCCTGGCGCAAAGCCATTTACCGCAAAATTGGTATCGTCAATATCCGTGATCAGGCAATGGCAGCAAAGGAGATCATGAACTGGCGCTTTGTAGATACCAGCCGTATTGCCGTGTGGGGATGGAGCGGCGGCGGCTCAACTACCTTAAACCTGTTGTTTCAGTATCCTGAAATTTATAAGACCGGTATTGCCATTGCGCCTGTGGCAAATCAACTATTATACGATGATATTTACCAGGAGCGTTACATGGGGTTGCCGCAGGAAAACAGGGAAGATTTTGTAAATGGTTCACCCATTGCTTATGCAAAAAATCTCAGGGGAAACCTGCTGGTGATCCATGGCACAGGAGACGACAATGTACATTACCAGGGAACAGAAATGCTAATAAATGAATTGGTAAAATATGGCAAGCAGTTTCAGATGATGAGTTATCCCAACCGCACCCACGGCATTTTTGAAGGCGAGGGAACAAGGGCTCATCTGTCAATGCTGTTTACGTCTTATTTGAGAGAACATTGTCCTGCAGGAGGAAGATAAAAATTCAAACAAATAAAAATGCTGCTGCAAATTGATCATGCAGCAGCATTTGTTTAAAAATACAATTTACTCCTGGGATGAAGGCTTTCCATGTTCTTCATTAAAACTCTTTTCAGCGGCCTGGGCTTTTTCAAAATCGAGCACGACACCATTTATGCAATACCTTAATCCTGTTGGACGGGGACCGTCTTCAAAAACATGACCTAAGTGCGATTTGCATCTTCCACATTCTACTTCAGTCCGCTTCATGCCATGCGAATTGTCAGGTATATAAATAACAGAGCTTTTGCTGATGGGTTCATAAAAGCTCGGCCAGCCGCAACCGCTTTCAAACTTCGTATCGCTTTTAAAAAGCGCATTACCACAAACTGCACAATAGTAAGTCCCGATCTCTTTAGAATCTTCAAACTCACTTGTCCAAGGTCTTTCGGTTCCTTTTTTACGGGCTACGTAGAAAACATCTGGTGACAGAATTTTCTTCCATTCCTCTTCGGGTAAAGCGACCTTACTGCTGTCAGTTTTAGAATAAACCGGGTTCTTTTTTGTCGTATCCATAGTATTATTTTTTGTGTTTGTAAAGAGCCATTTTCTTATGTAAAATATCTACCTATAAAATTGTACCTATTCGCTTTTAATGTTTTTTATAATGATGTTCAACCATAACAATATACGTTTAAAATACGATGGAAACTGTTAAAGGAACTTTAATGACCAACCCTTATATTTGCTGCTCATTCAAGGTAAGCCATTTAATGTTTAATATTATTTTGTTTGGTCCTCCTGGCAGCGGTAAAGGTACACAAAGCGAAAGGCTCATTTCTACATACGGGTTAAAACATCTTTCCACAGGTGATATTTTAAGAAGCGAAATTGCGGCTCAGACACCATTGGGACTGGAAGCTAAAAATTTTATGGACAAGGGACAGCTTGTGCCTGACGAAGTAGTGATTGGTATGATAAGCTCCGCTCTTGAAAACAATCCGCAGGCAAATGGATTTTTATTTGACGGCTTTCCGCGTACCGAAGCGCAGTCAGAAGCTTTGGACAAACTGCTTAGGTTAAAACAAACAGAGATCGGTGTTGTGCTTGCCCTTATTGTAAGTGAAGAAGAACTGCTGAGGCGGCTGTTAAACCGTGGCCTGACCAGCGGCAGAACTGATGATAACAATGAAGATGTTGTAAGAGCCCGGATTGTTGAATATCATAAAAAAACATCGGCGGTGGCCGATTATTACCGCAGGTTTAATAAGGTGATCAATATTCCAGGTGAAGGCTCAGTGGATGAAATTTTTAGAAGCCTTTGTGCTGAAATAGATAAAAGAAAGGTTTAAATTATACCGTCCAATACCAATTGCAAGCCTTCCTTAACCGGAAGGTTTTTTTATTTCCGGCTGCTGAAAAGACAGATAAAAGAAGAATAAACGGGTGAGGCATTATTTCATGGTGGCGTCATTGCGAGCCTTGCGTAGCTTGGCGAAGCAATCCCCCAGCAACTGTCAACCTGATTGTGCAGGGTATGGCTTCGCGCCTCGTAATTATGAACGACAAAACTTACGAAAGGACAACTACAAAAGCGAAAATTTTCAATGCACTTCTTAATTTTCAGGCAAACTTTGCTGAGGAAAATACGTATACACTTAAAAAAAGCTGAAAGTATTTGTATATTTAATTTGAGAGAAATTGAAGTATACAAACCTCAATAATAGAATAATTAAAATCAATGATAAACTTATAACTATGATCATAGAATTTAAAGACGGGTATGTAAAAACAGAGAAGGAACACGGCATCACTACAATAGAATTTTATCACGGGCAAAGCAATTCTTTGCCGGGCAAACTATTGGAAGCGCTTGCCCAAACGATTCATAGTGAGGGTGTGAATGCTAATACCAAAGTGATTATTCTCAGGTCGGGCGGTAGCGGGGTATTCTGTTCAGGAGCCTCTTTTGATGAGCTGGAAAAAATTACAACACCACAGGAGGGCTTCCAGTTCTTTAGTGGATTTGCAAAAGTGATAAATGCAATGCGCAAAACTCCCCAATTTATTATAGTGAGGGTACCAGGCAAATGCGTCGGCGGCGGCGTTGGCATTGCTGCTGCCGCAGATTATGCAATAGCTGCAGAAGGCGCCGATATAAAGCTAAGTGAACTGGCAGCAGGTTTCGGCCCGTTTGTAGTAGGTCCGGCTGTACAAAGGAAAATCGGATTGTCGTCGTATGTTCAGTTAACAATTGACTCAGACATGTGGCGTTCTGCTGACTGGGCAAGAAGAAAAGGCTTGTATGCCGAACTGCATCCCGAAATATCGGGAATGGAAGACTCGATTGAAAGGCTGTCTTTTACGCTTTCGCACAACAACCCCGATGCGATGAAAGAACTGAAAAAAGTATTCTGGAAAGGAACGGAAGACTGGGATGAATTACTGAAAGAAAGAGCAACCATAAGCGGCCGCCTGATTTTGAGTGAATATAGCCGGAACTTCATTCATAAGTTTAAGAGTAAGAATAAGACGTTGTAAACCACCCCAAACCCCTAAATGGGCGTAACCCCAAACCCCTGAAGGGGCTTATAAAACACAGTTTGTAGCTGATTTTTTGTTGCGGTACAAGTCCCGATTCAAAAGTATCGAACAAGTATGCCGATGGCGGGGGAGTTGAAAATCGTCCGCCTGGGCGCAACCGAAGCTCATTATCTGTTCAAAGATTAAAAATTTATTCTGATGTTTAAAAGAGATCCTTCTGCCGGAATCAAAGCTGACAAGCGATAGAGTAAGTGTCTATTTATTTAGAGACAATAAATTTTTTGATTATAGCTTCGTAGTTCTTTTTTTGTTCCTTGTCGTAACCTGTAAATTTCATAATTTCTTTACCTGTTTTATCAGTAAATATAACAAGAGGTATAGCGGAAAAATTGAATTGTTGTTTAACCAAATCAATTTTCTCTTTCTCGACAAGGTATTGTGTCCAACTCATTTTTTCCTGACTTAATGCTTTTTCCCAATTCCCCTTGTTCTCATCAATTGAAATGCTAACTAAGTTCAATCCCTTTCCTTGATATTCATTTTGAATTTCTTTTAACGTAGGAATTTCCATTCTGCATGGTCCACACCAACTTGCCCAAAATACAAGCATATTTAGTTTAGAAGTTGGCTCAATAATATTGCCTTTTTGATTAATAGAATTTACAAGAGATAAATTTGGATATGGTGCGTTAGGGTCTGGTCTATTAACCAAGTAGTTTTTTATTCTGTCTCCCAGCTTTGATTTTTGAACATCGTCATTAAACATCAATAAAATTTCCCCTATTTCCTTCTTTGAGTATTGCTCTTTAGCTTCATAAACGTTTTGAAGAAGGAAATAGGAAAAGGGATACTTTTGAATTTCCTTTTTGAAAAAAGTAATTCTTTCAAGCCGTTTTAATGAATCAGTATTACCAAGCCAACCGAAATCAGTAAACTGATTCTTATACATTATATCAGTTTCTTTTCCTGCAAATATTCTTAAATATGGTTTCTTTTGGTTATCTCCTTCTATTCTGGTATATCCCTTTTCTAAATAAAAACCATCCCCTGAATATTTCATACTATCTGCTCCAAACATATAGTTACGAAAGAAAAGACCTCCGATTTTCACGGGTTTCGAGCTGTCAGGAAAGTGAATTGCTGCCATATAAGGTACAAATGCAGAATCCGTTTTTATTCTAAATCGAAAATGTCCATTAGTACATTTAGTTGAATCAAGATGAACTTGCCAATAATGAGCTTCAGTTAGGTAAATTATACCGTCGGGAATGTTCCTAACTTGCCCATCAATAATAATCTCATTAGAAACCTTTTGGTTTTTACAAGAAATCAGAAAGAAAAGTGTCGAGATGAATATGCTTATTATTTTCATGTGAAAGTGTCTGAAAAGGGTTGCTTACAACTATCGGGATGCCGCAAAGAGGGGCAAGTGACACAACAATGCTGAAGAAAGTGTTGTTGCGGCTGGTAACAAAAAATCTACTTGCTTAGATGCATGCTTCTCTCTTTATACAGCATTCTAAAATAAGGATCT
>CAXUMK010000023.1:36625-37761 GCA_964251885.1 uncultured Segetibacter sp.
TTTCATTTCGGGGCCGAGTTCTCGGCTTACCCCCGGAAATTTTTCGAAGCTGAAAACCGGTTCTTTTATTGCAAAGCCTGTTAGCTTCTTCTCAAAAGTGAAGTCCTTTAGTTTTGCGGCGTCCAGCATTATTTTAGTCGCAATGTTAAGATAAGGTATCTGGTAAGCTTTTGCAATAAATGGCGTGGTGCGTGAAGCTCTCGGGTTCGCTTCTATCACATAAACCTTATCGTTTTTAATAGCAAACTGAATGTTTATCAGACCTTTTATATTCAGCGATCTCGCAATCTTTTCTGAGTAATATTCCATCGTTGTTATGACCAGCGGAGTAAGATTGAACGCAGGAAGTACAGCATTGCTGTCGCCGCTGTGGATGCCCGCAGGCTCAATGTGTTCCATCACGCCCATTACATGAAAATCTTCGCCGTCAAAAATGGCATCTACCTCTGCTTCCTGGCAACGGTCGAGAAAATGGTCAATCAAAATTTTATTGTCGGGAATGTGCTTGAGCAGGCTTATTACTGCATTTTCAACCTCGTTATCGTTTATCACGATCCGCATTCTTTGCCCGCCTAAAACATAGCTTGGCCGCACCAATACAGGGTAACCAACTTTATTGGCTACTTCAATCGCTTCATCGGCAGTGTATGCCGTACCATATTCAGGATAGGGAATGTTAAGCTCTTTTAAAAGGTCGCTAAACCTGCCGCGGTCTTCTGCAATGTCCATATTGTCAAAAGAAGTTCCGACGATCCTTATACCTTTCTGCTGCAGTTTTCTTGCAAGCTTTAGTGCAGTCTGGCCGCCAAGCTGCACAATTACACCATAAGGTTGTTCGAGTTCGATTATCTCCCACAGGTGCTCCCAGTACACGGGTTCGAAGTATAATTTATCGGCAATGTCAAAATCTGTGCTCACTGTTTCAGGGTTACAGTTAACCATGATCGCTTCGTAACCACATTCTTTTATAGCCATCAGGCCATGCACGCAGCAATAATCAAATTCAATTCCCTGACCTATTCGGTTGGGACCGCTTCCTAAAACAATTACATCGTATGCCATGGTTGTTTGTTTACCTGCTGGGCATTAGCTCCCAGCTTTTGTTTGAATTTTTTGTGAAAGCTACTAACTATTTT
>CAXUMK010000024.1:0-8505 GCA_964251885.1 uncultured Segetibacter sp.
ACACTGATTAAATCAATTAAGCGGATTGTAACTTGTGAAGGGGTATGAAGAGCAAGATTCACTATTATAAGAGCCAGTTTTAATTGAATTTCCCGTATTGGGAAGAACTCTCAATTGTAGACTGATACTAAAATCTAACTGCGCAGTTTTTTGAGTTAAAGACCAAACCCATGCAAAAAGATGCTTTGTACAATTGGTTTTATTACATTCTTTTGATATGCGGATGAAAGCATTTTTCAAAATTTCTGAAGAGATGTTCTCGTTTTTCAACTCTCTCAAAACCAACCCATATATTAAAGGAGCATACGTGTCGTATAAATAGCTTACAATATTTTCATCTTTCTGCTGAAGTAATAATAGCAATTCGTTTTCTGTAAATTTTGCAGCTATAGGCACGTCTTCATTTTTATTGTAAGCTTGTGAACAACTAGTCGTTAAACACCAAGTACAATTAATGCACCGCGATTTTCCTGTTTATATTCTTACAAACTACGTCGTACATAATTAAACAAGTGGCAATTACTATTTATAAAAGAGGGGAAACCAATTTTTCTACTTATTAGAATGTGACAAAGGAGGAAAGATTTCTACACAAAAAAAATCGTTCAAAAATAACCCTTTGGTTATTTTACCCGATATACAGTTCCTGTAATGGTGACAATCACTTTAAACCATCAACTTTGGAAAAACTAGAAACTTTTTCCTAAATCTAAAAAATACTGACAACTCTCTTAAAATGAGAAGTTAGCTTTGTCGAAATAAAATGATTACACAACAAACGATACAGGAGATTACCAATAGAATTGATATTGTAGAAATAGTAGGTGAGTTTGTAAAGCTTAAGAAACGGGGAGCAAACTATCTTGGAAATTGTCCTTTTCATAACGAAAAAAGCCCTTCATTCACTGTTTCGCCCAGTAAGGAGATTTACAAATGCTTTGGCTGTGGCAAAAGTGGCAATGCCATAGGCTTTATAATGGAACATGAGAAATACAATTATGTTGAAGCTTTAAAATGGATCGCCGCCCGGTACAACATTCAGATTGAAGAAACAGCCACAACGCCGGAAGTAAAGCAGCAGCAACAGGTAGCTGAAAGCCTTTTTGTATTAAATGCTTTCGCTCAAAAACACTTTTCTAAAAATCTGCAAACGGAAGAAGGTAAATCAGTCGCACTTTCTTATTTACGACATCGTGGTTTTCGTGATGAAATTATTGATAAATTTCAATTAGGGTATAATCCCGAGGTAAGAGATGACCTTACCCGGGCTCTTTTGCAAAACCAGTTTAGTATAGATTATGCTCAAAAGGCAGGTCTTGTGGCTATCAGGAACGACGTTCCTACCGACAATTATCGTGGTCGTATCATTTTTCCAATTCATAATCAGAGCGGCAAAATAATCGGTTTCGGGGCAAGACTGATCAAGTCAAATGATAAAGCACCGAAATACATCAATACCCCGGAGAACGAAATTTATGTAAAAAGCAAAATTCTCTACGGTACCTATTTTGCCCGGCAGGCGATCAATAAGTTTAATGAATGTCTTTTGGTAGAAGGCTACACGGATGTGGTGAGCCTGCACCAGGCAGGTATTGAAAATGTAGTGGCAAGTGGCGGCACTTCATTAACTACCGACCAGTTACGGCTTATAAAAAAGCACACAAACAATCTTACTATTATCTACGATGGCGACAGTGCCGGCGTAAAAGCGGCGCTCCGTGGACTGGATATGGCTCTTGAAGAAGGACTGAACGTAAAGCTGGTGCTGATACCAGACAATGAAGACCCGGACAGTTATGTGCAAAAAATCGGAGCTGCCGCTTTTAGCGAATTTATTGAGACAAATAAGAAAGACTTTATCCTCTTTCAGCTTGAGGTTATGCTTGCAGATGCGGGAAATGACACGGCAAAAAAATCAGCAGTCGTTAACCAGATTGCGGAGACTTTAAGCAAATTTAACCGGGCAGAAGATTTTGTAAAACAGCAGGATTATGTAAGACAGTGCGCAGCTATTCTAAAAATAGATGAAAGTGGCCTCACCAACCTGGTAAATAAATACAAGCGCGAAAAGATCACTAAGGAAGAAAACAGGCAAAATCAGGAAAATATTCCATTGGCGGCAACGCCTGAAAACACTGAAACCGATGATACCACTTCGCTTTTTATCAACGATGAGCACCAGGAAAAAGATCTATTAAGAGTTTTGCTTGAATATGGCTTGCTGCAATGGGATGAGGAAAAAACAATGGCAGAGTATATTTTTAATGAACTTCAGCATTTTTCTATCGAAAACCCTGAATTAGACAATCTGCTCCAGGTTTATAAAGATTATTATTACAAAGGCCTGCAGCCATCTTCAAAAACATTGCTATACGATGAGAATGAAAGCATAAGAAAACTTGCAGTAAACCTGAGTGTCCAGCAATATGAACTAAGCCCAAACTGGGATGTTAAGATGGAAGGCATGAACATCAATAACCGCGACATCAGCAGGCAGGATGTGATGATGAGCCTTAACTATTTTAAGCTCAGGAAAATTAAAAAGATGTTTGACGAAAATCAAAGGGATATCGAAAAAGCCGCAACCTTTGAAGAGCAAATGGATTTAATAAAAATTCACACCGTATTGAAAGATGAAGAGAAAAAAATTACCGGGCAGTTAGGAACCGTAATTTTTAAATAACCGGAGAGCAGCATTTATAAATAATAAAACAGATATGCTACACCTTTCTGATGTGGCATATCTTCTCATACATTTATTAAACTCTTAATTATTTTTCAAGCGGACTTTTTTTGCCGGCGAGCAGCTTTTCTACGGTAGCTTCTAAACGCCGGGTACGGGTATCCTGACGTTTTGCACCCTGGATCCATATCACGTATTCCTGCTGGTTATTTGCTGAAAGGTTTTGAAACACATCTCTTGCCTTTTTGTGAGCAGTAAAAATCTTTTCCAGTTCGGTAGGTGTAACTACCAGATTTTTATCAAAATCAACTCTTTTTACTTCAATTTTCTTTTGCTCCGGTATCTTTTCCTGTATTGCAGGCTCAACCTTTTCAAATCGCAAAGCGCTCCAGACATGGTCGAGAGTAACCTCACAGATGCTTGCAAAATCATTTTCAATTAAAGTTGCCCAGTTGCAATCCCGATTGAGATCGCTGGCAATCTTACTTGCAGTTTTTGGATAAGCTACCCAAAGTTTACCTCCCTTGTTTAAATTAGGAATAACATCCTTCAAAATGCCATTCAGTTGGTTGACATTAATTGCAAAAACAAGAGCAAAATCAATCTTTTTTATCCTTAAAAGCGGAGTAACATTTTTGGAATAGGATAATTTGATAAACTGCTTTTCGATTGATGAAGGAAGACCTTGGATAAGAAAATTTTTTTCGGAAGAGATTTGTAATTTTTCAAACAGAGTTTGTTGACACATGCCTCAAAAAAATTTAAGGTTTATCGAAAATAGGATGCGAAGGTAGTAAAAAGAAGCTTATAATAAAAGAAAAGTCGCCTCAATTTGGGGAATGAGACGACTTTTTGTGTTAAAAAGACAACAACTTGCTATTTAGAGCCCATAGGCTGGTAATATTTCAATGCTTCAGGCATTTGTTGCTGCAATCTTTCGATGCGGTTTCCTTCAGCAGGATGGTCGCTTAAAAACTCTGGTTGTTTTTGACCATTGCTTAAAGCCTGCATTCTTTGCCATAAAGGAATGGCTTCTCTGGGATTATAACCGGCAAGCGCCGCATACATCAAACCAAATTTGTCAGCTTCATATTCCTGGTTACGGCTATGGGGCAACGAAACGCCAATAGTAGAGCCCATATCGTAAGCCTGTAAAAATAAACTTCTTGTTTGTTCGGGCTTGCTTGACATAGCAACCGAAAGCGCCGCCCCGCCCAATTGCTGAACCAAACCTTCGCTCATTCTTTCATTACCATGTTTTGCAACCGCATGTGTTATTTCATGACCTAAAACCACAGCGAGAGCAGCTTCGTTTTGTGTAACCGGTAGTAAACCTGTGTAAACAACAATTTTACCGCCCGGCATGCACCATGCGTTTACCTGGTTACTGTTAACAAGGTTGTATTCCCATTGATAACCTTCCAGTTCTTTACCTAATCCTTTTTGGGTATAATAAGTTGTGATGGCAGAGGCAATACGGCTTCCCACCCTTCTTACCATTTCCGCATCTTTACTTTGGCTGGCACTTACTACTTTATTTTGGGTTAAGAATGTGCGATATTCTGTTAATGCCTGTGCCTTAACGTCAGCGTCGGAGACAAGGGAAAGCTGACTTCTCCCCGTTATAGCATTGGTTGTACATGCCGCAACAAGCACCAATACAATACTACTTAATAAGAACAGTTTATTTTTCATACTCATTTTTGACAATAATAGTACCAGAAGAAAAAACCATGTAAGTAATTGAAAAGCAAGAAGTAAATAACCCTAGGTAAATTAAGAGTAAGAATTAATCCTGATTTTTTCTTTTATTTTTTCTGCGATCGCGATGTTTAAGGATGGGAACTTTACTTTCGGTGCCTTTAAGAATGCGGTTGATATTTTTTTGATGGGTAAGAATAACCATTAAGGCTACAGAAACGGAAAAAATCCGGTAGGATAATTCATTTTCATTCCAGATGAAAAGAATAAAAACAGCAAATGCAACGCTTGCCAGAATGGAACTTAACGATACAAACCGGGTAAGAAATAATACCAAAAGAAAAACGCCCACACAGCAAACTGCTACTATTGGCTGAATAGCTATCACCATTCCAAATAAAGTAGCTACCCCTTTTCCGCCTTTAAAGTCTGCAAAGATGGGAAATATGTGTCCCACGACTGCTGCAAGACCTAAACCAACCATAAAATTTGTTCTTTCTAATTCATCATGCATGTAAAAAGGAATGAGAATATAGAGAGAGGTAGCAATTACTCCTTTTAAAACATCTACAATCATTACCAGGGTTCCCCACTTAGATCCGAGAACACGGTAAGTGTTAGTCGCTCCGGCGTTGCCACTGCCATAATCCCTGATATCCACCCCAAAAAAGTATTTACTTACCCAAACAGAAGTAGGTACAGAACCAATTAAGTATGCCAATATGATGAGCAGCAATTCATTCATTGGATAAAAAATATAGTTTTAGAAAGGCAAAAATAAGGATGGATGGTAAAGTTAATATAGTTAGCGGATTATACTTCCTCTCGCATAAAAATGTGCACTGATTTTTTTTGAGCCAGGCTGCATTACTACTATGAGTCATCGTTGCGTCGCACACTTCTTCTGAAGGTACTTTCTTCGGCAAAAGATAGCCGTCATTGCGAGGAGGAACGACGAAGCAATCCCCGCTAATAGTAAGCCTGTTCAAACACAAACGGGATTGCTTCGTACCTGCCAATGACGAAGTATAGCAATTAGCACATTAGCAGATTAGCAGATTAGCACATTAGTATTCCAGAAGTATGCTTATCCATTTATTCTTTTCAACTGTCGATACGTGCTTACAACCTTTTGCCTCAAAAGCAGAAACGATGTCTGCCTCATCGTCTGTAAGCAAGCCACTTAACAAAATAACGCCTTTACCCTGAATCCCGGAAAGCAAGCGATCGAGGTTTGAAAGGATGACATTTTTATTGATATTAGCGAGAATAATATCAAACTTTTCGCTGGTTAAAAATCCTTCCTTCTTTTCTATTATTACATGCTGACATCCGTTCTTTTCTATATTCTCCGTAGCATTTTCAATACTCCACTCATCATGATCAATTGCCCATACATATTTACTTCCAAGTTTTTCGGCTAAAATTGCCAGCACACCTGTACCTGTTCCAAAATCAGCGACCCGCTTGTCTTTAAAATCAATCCGGCTCATTTGACTTATCATCATATAAGTCGTTGCATGATGACCTGTACCAAAACTCATTTTCGGCGTGATTATTATTTCAAACTTTGTTTGAGTAACCGGTGGGTGAAAGTGCGCTCTTACAGCACAGAAGTCATCAACAATAACGTGTTGAAAATTACTTTCCCATAACGCGTTCCAGTTTTGTTCTTCTATAATTTTGCTGGAATATTTTACATTATACACTGAAAGAATCTTATCCAGACTGTCAATGTCCAAATTCTTTTCATTGATAAAAGCAATCAATTCATTGTCTTTTTCTTCAAATCCATCAAAATCGATCGCTGATAAATGAGCGATCAATTGCTCACGCAACTGTTCATCATCTGATGCTATTGTTATTTGAATGGTATTATTCATATAGTGTAAACCTTGTTTTAAAGATGGAAAGATGAACAGAAATAAATATGACGTATCCTCTATATCTCAAATCATATAAAGTATTAAAGACAATTATAAGATTTTTTCTATCATAAGGTACTTATTTACTTTTCTATTCTATTTTTATAAAAATTTAATAAAAAGATTGAAGCGGCTACCAGGCATGTATGATATACACCAAAGACTATTATAAAATATTAGAGGTAAGTTCTGCTGCTTCTTATGCCGATATTAAGAAATCTTACCGGCGGCTTGCATTGCAGTACCATCCCGACAAGAATTTTGGCAACCAGTTGTACGAGGCGAAGTTTAAAGAAATAATTGAAGCATACAAAGTGCTGTCTGATTTAAAACTGCGTGAAGATTATAATTACAGCCGAAAACAACAAGCTTACGCACAGGCAGAAAAAAAGAAGGCTGTACCCCAGGTTACTCCTCAAACCATTCTCATCCAAACCGTCGAATTCAGAAAAAAAATCGCTGTTCTCGATCCCGACCGCATGAATAAGCTGGCTTTGTTTCAGCAGATACAACATATTCTTTCAAGGCAAAATATAAACATTTTGCAAAACGGCAGCGATCACAAACTCAATAAAAGGATTATTGAAGAAATCATCTTTTGTTCAAGATACCTTCCCTTTGCACATGTTGAACGGATATGTTTTCAGTTAACAGCCATCGCCGGAAGCGATAATGCTATGTACAGAAGAATTTATCATTTTTCGAAAGAAGTGGAAAGGCATACTCTATGGAATAAATATAAAATTCTTGCTGCGGTTGTCATTGCAATCATACTTTGTTTTGCTATCTACCTCGCAGGTACCATTTTATGATTTATGCCGGTCTATAGTATCATACGTTCAAACAATTTTATACCTAACTCCCCTCTTTTAACCTTAACAGGCCTTTTATCTTAAAAGTGTAGCTTTGCGGCTTAGCTATATGCCAAATCTCTCTCATCATATCAAGGTTTCTTTTGCCACACTGTTACTTCCGGTAAACTATTACATTCCGGAATAAGTGTTTTTATTTCCCTTTTCCGCTTGTATACAGCGACCTGCTCACTTTAAAAATTTGTATGAAGAATATTAAGTTAATTGAAGTTCCGTCAGAAATAGGCGCTGGTACACGAGGCGCCAGTTTGGGTATCGATGCTATTAAAATTGCTGCGCTTGATTTTATGAGCAACTTTTTTGTACACTTCCCCTCAGAAAAAATTCAGACCGAAAATAATATCCTTTTCGAACCGATCGCCTCTCCTTATGCAAAACGGATTAAAGGCATCTGCAGCATGTACGGGAAGGTGAGCAAAGCGGTAACCGATACTATTAAAAACAACTTTTTCCCCGTCGTTTTGAGTGGCGACCACAGTACATCAGGAGCAACCATTGCAGGTATAAAAATAGCGAAGCCCAATGCTAAACTGGGCGTTATATGGATAGATGCCCACGCCGATTTGCATACGCCTTATACCACTCCATCGGGCAATATGCACGGCATGCCACTGGCAACAGCATTGGCCGAAGACAATGCTGAAAGCGGTGTCCATGAATTAGATAAGGAGACTGAAAACTACTGGCATCATCTTCAAAATATTGGTAACATTTCTCCAAAGGTTTTAGGCGAAGACATTGTTTTCATATCCCTTCGCGACTATGAGCGTGAGGAAAAGGCTTTGATAGAAAAGCTGGGGATGAAAGTGATTACCACCAGCGAAGTTCGCCGCAAAGGCCCTGAAAACATAGTACGTTCTGTCATCCGCTATTTAAGCGATTGTACAGATATTTATGTAAGTCTCGATGTGGATTGCCTCGACTCAGCCATTTCAAAAGGAACCGGTACACCGGTAAGTAACGGCCTTCGCGAAAGAGAAGTTGAAGACCTCGTAAGTAAGTTTATGCAAAACCGTAAGGTCTGCTGCTTCGAAATTACAGAGGTCAACCCCACATTAGACAAAGAAAACCTAATGGCCGAAATTGCTTTCAACATACTGCAGCGAAGCGTAAATGTACTGATGATGAATTAGGCATTTTTGTGAGCAGGCATTTGTTCTTTATTCGGCATCGTTGTGTCACTCACTTGTACTGCAGTGCGTGGAGCAGCCAAGTCATTAAGTCAATGGTCATTGAGTCATTAAGTCATTGAGTCATTAAGGAAGACCAAAAATAGCAAATGACTTATTGACTAATGACTCAATGACTTCCTTTAGTGAGCAGC